>CAYRTA010000028.1:0-20894 GCA_964427045.1 uncultured Hoministercoradaptatus sp.
CAGGTACTGAGAGATTATTTACAGTCGGTGTAACATATGTTTGACAAACCTACATATTTCCAGTATTCAGCATTCATGGTACAGCGAAGAATTATACGCTTTGGTAATTTGCGATACTGTTTTCCCAAAAGGTACCCCAAATATTTCCATCCGCTGTTCCAAATCAGCCCAATCACAAGCCAGGGCCGTCTTTTTTTGCAAAGCCAGCTGGCCGTAGAACGTACCAGACGTATGCCTTCCCCCTCTGAGCGAAGATCCTTGAAGATTTCCGGATGATCTGCCTGAGAAACCGCCAGATCAAAATTGCGGTGAAATTGCATAAGGGCCGAATAATTATGGGAATGAATCACCCTCGCGGAGGCCGCATAAGCAATTCCATAGCCGGCCTGAATCAATCCCGCCGCGTAAATCATATCCTCATTAAAAATCGTCCGCGCGGCAAATCCTCCCAATGCCTCGTAGGTCTTTCGGTCATACAGTGCGCAGACATTCGAACAAAAATAAGTTTTAATTCCCAGACTGGGTAAATCTGCAAGCCGCTTTACCGAACTTACGGAAGGATAGTTAAAGGCCCTTGTATACCGCTCTGCCATATGACAGTCCGGCGCAGGAAGCTGTCTGGCATATGCGGCACGGACATCTTCCTCCGACTCCATCGCCTTTATCAATTCTTCAATCAGCCGGGTATCTGCAGGTACGGCATCCTGGGTCATAAACAGGAGCGCATCGGCAGTTGACAGTTTGGCCGCCCAGGCCCTCGTACCGCCATGGTCAAAATCTTTTTTCTCAATATGATAGACTTCCATGGCGTCCGTCAGCTGCTCAAATTCTGACTTCCAATGCTCACTTTCCGTATTGATAATGATCAGCCGGTTAGGCTTCACAGTCTGCTTTTGCAGCCGTTCCAGCACCTTCGCAAATCTTTGATCCGGCTTATATACCGGTATAATCACATCCACCGATATTCTATTCATACACATTCCTCGCTTATTCTCCAAAATAAATTTCCCATGAAATAAGGAAAAAGCCACCGCAACTTATGCAGCAGCTTCACCCTTCATTCTTGATTAATTATACAATCCGGCGTCCTCACGATAGGATTCCAAATCACCATTCTCCGATATCAGCAGCTGGTCATCCAAATCGTAACCGCTCAGTGAAATGATCCGGTCACTGTATGCCTTCACTTCTTCCGATACCGTATAAGAATCCTCCGGATACAGGAATTCATGAAGCCTGATAACATTGGATTCCAGTGTAACAGGAACAACGCAATCCGCATCCGAACTGCTTACCTTGCCTGACAATGCCTGTTTCACTTTATCACCATACATGTGATCAAACGGAAAACCAGCCTGATCTTCAATTTCATAGTCCAGCATACTCATGGCCATTTTCAGAATCTCTGCTTTGGAAAGCGTCGTGCTGACCATAGGGAACACCGTATCCACAATATTATTCAGCGTAGCAAGATCCGCCTTCTTTGCCTTGTCTACCATCTTGGCAATAACATCTCTCTGGCGGGCCGCACGCCGGAAATCATCTCCTACTGTATATCGGATACGCGCGTAAGCAACTGCCTGTACCCCATTTAAGTGGTATGTTCCCGCCACCTCTTCCAGCGGCTCATAATCCTTACCCGTTACCTCGGAAGTTTCCTTACAATAACTGTTCAGATGCACAATCTCCGTTTCCGTCAATTCCATCTCGATTCCGCCCAGTAAATCCACAGCTTCCGCCACGGCCGCGAAATCTACCGTAACCGTGTCGGTCACATTCAAATCCAGATTCGTATTTAACATGGACAGGAAATCTTCTTTTCCGCCGCGGGCATATGCCGAATTGGCTTTTTTATAAATACCATTTCCATCCTCATCTTCATCCACACGAAGCAGCGTATCACGATAAACCGACACCAATTTCACTTTCTTTGTGTCATTGTTAATGCTGCAAATGATCATCGTATCACTATTACCGGAATCCAAATTACCGTCTTCACCAACGGCCCGGTTATCAAGACCGATCAGCCCAATCGTGGTATAGCCCTTCATAACTTCGTTATCCGCAACGGAATTATTGACACGCACATTTTCAAAATTTAATTCCTGAAAACTCATATTGTCCAGTTTGCTATACAAAAACAGTCCGGCAGCCAAAACCAATAACACAATAATCTCCAGACAGAAGAGAATTCTGCGGCGGCGTCTGCGTTTTCTCATCCTCAACTGTGCCCTGGTTATCTTTTTTCTGTTCGACATATTACAATCCTCACTCTTTAGTATGCATTTTTATTTATAAACCCTTTAAAGAAGGTTAAAAATACAATCTTTACATCCAGACCGATACTCCAGTTTTCAATATAATATAAGTCGTGCTCAATTCGTTTCCGAATGGATGTATCTCCACGGTATCCATTTACCTGCGCCCAGCCGGTAATTCCCGGTCTCACCTGATGCTTAACCATATAACGGGGAATTTCCTCTCTGAACTTCTCAACAAAAAACGGCCGTTCCGGCCGTGGGCCTACCAAACTCATATCGCCTTTCAACACGTTGAAAAGCTGCGGCAATTCATCAATGGACGTTCTCCTCATAACTTTACCGACAGGCGTTACACGGGGATCATCCTTTACTGTCCATGCCTTCTTTTCCTTTTCCTTGGATTGTACCTCCATAGAACGGAACTTGTACATCATGAATGTCCGGTTATGGAGTCCCACCCGTTCCTGTTTATAAATCAACGGTCCGGGGGAAGTGACTTTTATCATGATAATTGCAAACAGCATCACCGGCGAAAATAATACGATCGCCACCAGGGAACCTCCGATATCCATCAAACGCTTTACCACCGCATTAAAGGTATTCATCAGCGGTACATAACGGATATTGATCACCGGCAGTCCCAATATATCCTCCGTATAGGGCTTCGTCGGTATGATATTATTGTAATCCGGGATAAATTTGGTGTGCACACCAGACTTTTCGCACATGGAGACAATATGTTCCAGCCGGTAATACTCACTTAATCCCAATGTAATCGCTATCTCATCCAGCTTATTTTCCGGCAGAATAACCATCAGGTTCTCGATGCGTCCCAATACTTTAATCCCCTTATACAGGGTACCCGCCTTCACATGATCATCCAGAATTCCCCGGACATTATATCCCCACTGCGGATTTTGCAAAATGCGGTCAATATATTCTTCTGCCGCCCGGCTGTAACCCACCAGCAAAATATATTTCTGATTCAGGCCACGTTTGCGGATATCCCGCAGCAGATAACGGATGGCCAGCCGTTCCGTCTCTTCCGCAACGATGTTAATCATGTAGAACAGGAACAACACGGTACGGGAAACATTAATTTCTTTTATAAAAATAAACAGGCAGCCGATGAGCAGCAATAAACCTACGGTATTTGCCTTAACAATATTGGAAAACTCTAATCGACGTCCCTGTACTCTCTTTGGCGTGTACAAATTAAACGCATGGTATAAAATCAAATATACCGGTACAATCAACAGCAAAAACTGCATGTACCAGCGGAATGGCAAGGACCTTACGGAATTTACCGCAAACGGACCAATAAACTTCAAACACCACGCCAGCAAATAGGAAATAATGATGACCAATGCATCCACGAGTACCTGAATCCGGTTAAAGTATTTCTGATTATCCTTTATCAATACTCTTCACCTTTTTTATGGAATTACAAAAACATATAATCTTTTACTAATATACAATAAATTGAGCAAAAGGGCAACCTTTGATTTTTTTAGATTTCCTTAATCAATGGTTTTGAATGATCTTAACGGAACCGGCGAAATATGTTTATCCATAACTGAATCTGAATACGGCAATAATATAAAAAGTGTTTATGGCGGTACCGCACTTTCTTATCTTTTAGCGGAATCGTAAATCCATTCTTAATTCCCGCCGCATATTCTCTGCCAAAACCCTTTGCCGCAAAAAACAGCAGCTTGACTCCGAATCCCAAAAGCAGAAAAGGAAGATTCAAAAGCATTTGGAGAAGGGGCATATTTTTTCGCAGCATATAGATATTATTGCGGGAAGAATAGCGGATTTTAAATAAATTATACCGGGAACCGGTGGTGCCGCTTCCCACATGATAGATCCGGGCCTTTGGCAGGTACCAGTTTTCATATCCGTGAATCTGCGCACGGTAACCGATATCCGTATCCTCCAGATAAGCGAAATGTTCTTCATCAAAACCGCCCAGCAAATCCAGCAGTTCTTTGCGATAGATGGCCGCTCCGCCGCAGGAAGAAAAGATTTTTCCTTCCTTCTGGTAACGGATCAGCGGTTTCCCCTTTCCCCTGGCGAACGCCCATCCCAGCGCATTATAGAAGTTTCCGGCATCGTCGATTTTGTCCCGCTCCGTAAACCGGATCATCATAGCCGCGCCCGAAAATGCCTTTGGTTTATCCTTGATCCCCAAATACAATTGTTCCAGAAAATCCGGCTCTGCTTCCGTATCATTATTGCACAGCACCACATAAGCGCCTTTCGACAGACGGATCCCCACATTCACCGCGCCGCAAAAGCCTGTGTTTTCCGGCAATGCCACCAGACGTACCGACGGGTACTGCTGCATGACATATTCCCGGCTGCCGTCCGCGGAACCATTATCCACAAAGATAATCTCCAGGTCTTTCCATGTCTGCGCCATCAGACTATCCAGACAACGTTTGATATACTGCATGCCGTTATAGTTTGGTATGACCACAGAAAGCATACAGGATGACGTTTGTTTTTCCATTTCCAACTCCTTACCCGCGAAGAGAATAGTTCCACTTACTAAGCGTCAGATTCTGATTATAGCAAGGGTCCCCTTCTTTTAACAGTTTCTCCCAACGGGTTCTCATAAATTCGATTTCCCGCTGAAATCTTCTGACCTTTTCTTCATTATCTTCTGTTCCCCTGGATTTGGACTCATAATGATACAATTCCACCTGGGGATTGTATACAATGAGATAGCCTGCCTTTTGGGTGCGCAGACACAAATCCACATCGTTAAAAGCCACGGTCAGCTTTTCTTCAAAACCGCCAAGCTTTTCAAAGACCGGGCGCTTCATCATCATGCAGGCCGCTGTTACCGCGCTGAGGTCCATCTGCAATGCCGCCTTATGAAGGTAGCCGGTCCGGGATCGGGGCATGTTCAAAAACGCATGACCGGCAATCCCGCCGATGCCGATAATGGTGCCGGCATGCTGAATCGTATCATCAGGATAATAGAGCCTGGCGCCGACAATACCCACTTCCGGTCTCTGACAATTTCCCAAAAGTTCCTCCATCCAGTCAGCCCGTATGATTTCCACATCGTTATTTAAAAACAGCAGATACTCACCCTTTGCGTAACGGGCGCCGAAATTATTGATGGCGGAATAATTAAATCCGCTCTCCCAGGTAACCACCCGCACATTGGGCCTTTTTTCCAGCTCTTTATAATAACAAAAGGTTGCTTCTTCCACACTGTTATTTTCAATAATGATAATTTCATAATTTTTATAAGCCGTCTTATGAAACAGCGAATCCAGACATTTTTTCAGCGTGTCCTTCTGATCCTTATTGGGAATCAGAATGGAAACCAGCGGCTCCTTTTGCACCGGATATATAACCCGGTAAAAGCCCAGATCCTTTGTATGGCTTACGACGCCTTTTTGGTCACAGCGTGCAAGATTTCCTTCAATTGCCCGCTTTCCCGCCTCAAAAGCATACATCTTACTGGCCGGATTATCCGCCGTAGAGGTTTTATGTGTCCGCCAATGATATAAGACTTCCGGAATATGGCAAATCCCTCTGGCCGCCTCTATGCAGCGGAAAATAAAATCATAATCCTGGGCTCCGTCATATTCCCGGCGAAATCCTCCCACTTCCTGTACCAGTTTTCTGCGCACCACAAAAAAATGCGTAATATAATTATTGGACCGCAGCAAATCGATGTTAAAATCCGGCTTGAAATGAGGCTGAAAATGCTCCGACAAATCTGTCGTCACCTTATCCTCATCCGAATACAAAACATCAATCTCTTCGGCATTTGGACAAAACGGTTCTCCCGCTTTCCATTTCCGGTCACTGCGGTTGCAGGCCACCCGGCAAAGCAGCCCGCCGTTTAACGCCTCCACAATCCGGTAAAGAGCCTGGGGCGCCAATAAATCATCGTGATCCAAAAGTCCGATAAAATCACCAGCAGCCATAGAAAAAGCCTCATTGGTATTTTCGGCGATGCCCAGATTTTCCGGGAGATTCTTACAGCGAATCCGCTTATCCCGTTTCTGCCAGTCATCCAGTATTGCTTTCATGGCCTGATCGTCAGGACTGGCATTGGCAATACACAGTTCCCAGTTTTCATATGTCTGGTTCCTTACCGACTCAATCATCTGCGTCAAAAAAACAGCCGGAGTATGATAAGCTGGCACAATCACACTGATCTTAGGTTCAAAGGCCCACGTATGCTCCCGCTGTTTTTTCAGGTCATTTTCCCCAGGACTATGCTGCTCAAACCAGGGGCCGTAAGGCACCTCCTCCGGTTCCATCCGTTCACACAGACGAATCCAGAACTCCTTCGGTCCGTAATGCTTTAAGTAGCGCAGTCCCTTTTGAATATTATAAGGTTTTATTTTTTTCAAATAATGCAGCCATTTACTTTCGGCCATGGTTGCGCCTCCCACAAATAATAGTTCTGATCTCTTTGCGCATCCCCTAATTCATGCCCCAGAAACCTTTCAATACGCCGACCACCGTACGGGCTTCGTCCAGTGTCAAATTATAAAACAGGGGCAGACGAACCAGGCGGTCGCTTTCTTTCGTCGTATACACATCTTCTCCGTGAAATCTGCCGAACTTAAGACCAGCCGGAGAGGAGTGCAGCGGCACATAATGAAAGACGCCCATGACACCATGCTGTTTCAGATGGGCAAACAATCTTGTCCTGGTTTCCAGATCTTTTACTTTCAGATAGTACATATGAGCGTTATGTACGGCATAATCCGGAATATACGGGCGTTCTATGAGACCGGCCTTTTCCAGCGCCGCCAGCTCCCGGTGGTAATAATTCCAGATTTCCAGACGCTTTTCATTGATCTTATCGGCCACCTCAAGCTGTGCCCACAGATACGCCGCATTCATATCGCTTGGCAAATAGGAGGAGCCGTAGTTCATCCAGGTATATTTATCAATCTGACCGCGGAAAAACTTACTGCGGTTTGTGCCCTTCTCTCTCAGAATCTCCGCCTGCTCAAGATATGCGTCATCCTGGAACAAGATGGCGCCTCCCTCGCCCATGGAGTAATTTTTTGTTTCGTGAAAACTATAGCAGCCAAAATCACCAATAGTTCCCAATGCTTTTCCTTTGTAATAAGCATTGACACCCTGGGCCGCATCCTCAATCACTTTCAGATTATACTTTTTGGCAAGGGCCATAATCTCGTCCATGGCACAGGCTACCCCCGCATAGTGCACCGGGGCAATGGCCTTTGTCTTAGGCGTGATGGCTGCCTCTATTTTCTTTTCGTCTATATTCATGGTATCCGGCCGAATATCCACAAATACGCAGGCAGCTCCCCGCAGCACGAAGGCATCGGCCGTGGAAACAAAGGTGTATGAGGGCATAATGACTTCATCCCCGGGCTGAATATCCGCCAGATAGGCCGCCATCTCCAGCGCATGGGTACACGAGGTCGTCAGCAGCAATTCCTTTGATGAAAAACGTTCTTTCATCCAGGCAGAACATTTTTTGGTAAAAGGCCCGTCTCCACATAGCTTTCCATTTTCTTCTATTGCCCGCCGTATATAGGATACTTCCGTTCCCACAACCGGCGGTTTGTTAAAATCTATCATTCCTATGTCTCTCCATTATTTATCTTTCTCAGCCTTCCTGCGCTTCTTACTCTTTACTATGCAGGAAATAAGCAGGATTACTATAGTAATTATAATCAATCCGGACAAAATGTAAATTATAATCTGATAAATATTGCGCATCTTTAGTTCCTGCTGCGCCTTATCCTCTGTATTTACCTGCGGTTCGACGGTGGGCGCCGCCGTTATCGTCGGTTCCGGCTCCTCCTCTTCCGCCTCTTCTTTGATTCCCGTACCAACCACGTATCCATCCAGATCGTAGGTTTGTATCGTCTGTCCGTCTGCTTCGGTCTCTGTAATCGTCAGATCATCTAATGAGATACCCTCCGGCAAGATCACCGAACCACCTGGTACTTCCACTTTGCTGAAATGCTCAAAACCATAATTAAACAGATCAATATTATCCTGAGCAACCTCTCCGCCATCCGCACGCATGGTCACAACAATCAGTGTCATATTATTCCGGGCTGCCGCATTGACCAAAGTACTTTCAGAAACCTCCGTATAACCGGTTTTCCCGCCGATGGTTCCCTCATAGTACTGTGCGGCAGAAGGTACCAGCAATGCATCATGGGACGTATATCCCCGGCTTTCCGGATTGAGATTGGTCGGCTCCAGGGTATAACCGACCGTCCCGATGATTTCGCGGAACGTATCGTACTGCAATGCCGCCTGGAAAATCAAGGCCATGTCATATGCGGTGGTGTAATGCTCTTCATCCGGCAAGCCGCTGGCATTGGTAAAATGCGTATGCTGGCAGCCCAATTCAGCCGCTTTCTGATTCATCAATTCCGCAAAAGCCTCCACCGAACCGCCTACACAGACGGCAATCTGTGTCGCCACATCATTGGCCGACTGAATCAGCATGACGGATAAACATTGCCGCATAGTTAAAATTTCCCCCACCTGCATACCAATGTTCTGGCTGTCCGGGGTTTGGTCCGCCAGACAGGCTTCCGTAAATACCACCTGATCATCCAGAGAACTATGTTCCAGCGCAACCAGCGCCGTCATCACCTTAGTGATACTGGCCGGATAACGAAGTTCATCCATCCCTTTGTTAAAAAGCACAATTCCCGTATCTGCATCCATCAATACGGCCGTCTCCGCATAAATGTCCGCCGCCTGCGGCCACCGGGACAATTCGTTTGTACTGACGGGATAAACAGCCTCATTGTCAATCTGGGCCCCGAAAACCGGCACCTGACTCCAGATCAGACAGAACACTACTAACATTGCACCCAATCGCATTTTCTTTTTCATTGTATCTCTCCATTTATCCAAGCGTATAGACGAAAATCCCCGTCATTATAATCAGGTTTCCTATCACTTTTCCCTTTGTAAAGCGTTCTTTTAATACCAACCAGGATAGCAGCATGACAAATACATAGGTAAAGGTATCTATAACCGCCCCGTATTTCATATCTACCCTGGTAAAGGCATATGTATTTAAAAACAGGACGCCGGCAAAAATCGCATATGCCGTCATGACGCGCCAGTTCAAATATTCAAAAATCGGATGCCGGTAAGTCTGCTTGACGCTCTGTTTCAATAACAACTGAGAAAAAGCAGAAAAAAAGGTACCGGCAAATAAAAGCAGTAAATAACTATTCATATTTTTGCACCACCATCACACCAATCATAACGATCAGCATCCCTATGACATTTTGTACCGACAGATTCTCATGAAAGATAAGCAGCGCCCAAATCTGACTCCAGATCAGATACACCGTACGATGGGCATAGGCAATGCTCAACGCGAACTTTTTGATGACCTTTTGCCAGGCCAGCGCGTAGATACCACAGTTTGCCAACATCAAAAAAGCAAAGACATATAACCAGATTCCCCCAAATCCATATTTATTATACTGGATCGAAGCTAACTTTGAAAATACACTGGTCAATGAAAATAATAAAATATTCAGATGAAGCTGAATGTAATCTTTCATCTTTCCCATATCCATTATCCTACCTTCATGCAGCGTCCCTATCGGTTGGCTGCTATTTTCAGACCTTTTAAACGAGCCTTCCTTATTCCCGTTTTCCGGACAGCCACAAGTCCTGCAGATTCCCCTCTTCCAGCCAAATGGCCGACCGGAGAATCGCCAGTTGTTCATCCAGTTTCTCTTCCCGGTCTGTTTTCATATAGAGATGGCCAAACCGGTCTGTCCCATCACACATGGCATGAATGGTATCGCCGGGCTTCACATCCAGCTGCCAGAACAGATTTTGCTTATTTAGTTTGGCCAATATATTCCTGTCCACCTGTTTGAACGTTCCCGATACCGGAGAAACCAGAAGCTTTGCCATACAGGGATTTGCCTCTTGGGATGACAGATCAACAGTCCTTCCGAGTGCGCCCTCCAACACTTTCTCATACCAGTTATATCCGCAATGCAGCGATATCAGTTCCGGAATACAGGTCGCACCTGTCCTGCCTCCGATCTCAATAATCCAAACGCGATCCCCTCTGACAAATACATCTGCATTAAAGGGACAATTCTTCATGCCAAGAGCCAGCGCCGCCCGCTCCATCTGCCGGTATAGTTCATCATACAGCCCCTTGCTCATATGACAGGGAAACTCATGTCCCAGGGGAATGGTCACGCCCTGATGGCGATAGGTAAACTTCTTATGGGGATAAAAGGCCGCCAGACCATTTTCCCCCACATAACCATCCACACCGATCTCTTCGGCATCTATATATTCTTCCACTAATACATAGGGCCTTGCCGTCACCTTCCTGGCCGCTTCATACGCATAAGCCAGTCCGGCTTCCTGATCCACCCGGTGAATGCCTCTGCTTCCGGAACTGTCTACAGCTTTCACTACCACCGGATATCCCAGGACCTCCGCCTTTTCTTTGGCTTCTTCCATGGACGCCACACGCTCATACCGGGCCGTGGAAACACCGGCGTCCGCCATGGCCGCTTTCATTTTTGCCTTGTCGGTCACCAGTGAAGCAGCCTCCCAGGAAATACCGGAAAGTCCCATCCGGCTATTTACATATCCAATGGTACATACCGCCACATCCGTACCCGATGTACAGATTCCCTGTATCTGCTCCCGGCTGGCCACCTGCCATACGGCCTCGTAGTCTCTGGTATTCAGCGGGCAAAAATGATCCGCCAGCGAAATTCCCGGATAATAACCGGGAATACTAACCACCCAGGTTTCAAGGCCCATCTCTCTGGCTTTCTGAATTAAGGGAACCTGATAAATCCCGGCTCCCATAATCATGATTTTTTCATTCATCTGTTTTATCTCCTACATTAACCACCTCTCGGACAATATATTGAGGGGTATGATTCATGGTCAGTAAAATCTTACCAAGATACTCACCCATAATTCCCAAACTCAGAAGAATCGTACCGAAAAAGAAGGTCAAAACACAGATCGTAGAAGCCCATCCCATCACCATGGACGGGTCCAGAATCTTCCATACAATCACTACAATCATAGCGATAAAACCCAACATTGCCACAATGCCGCCGAATACGGCGGATATGCGCAGCGGAATAATGGAATAATTCCAGTACGCCAGCCACAAACGCAGCAATTTCTTAAAGGTATAGCCGGAACTTCCCACTTCCCGTTTGTAATGTACCACTTCCACATTACCAATATTGTGCGTGGTCCTGTAAAAAATCCCGTCAATATAGGGATTATAACTATCGTATCGTTCCACTTCCCTGGCAATCTGTTCTGTGATAATCCAGAAATTACTGGATGTAATTTCCTTTGGACGTCCCAACAGAATGCGGGAAGAAACCTCATTTAATTTACTGGATAAATTCTTCGCGGCGGAATTCTTCCGTTTTCCATAATGACCATATACCAGATCATACCCCTCCCGAATCTTATCCACCAGACGGAAAATCTGCGAAGGGTGCGTCTGCATATCATCATCCATTCCCAGAACATAAGCGCCCTTCGTATAATGAAGCGCCGCCATCAACGCATTATGCTGGCCAAAATTCCGCAGCAAATTAACCCCTTTGACAAAGGGATACTTCGCCGCCAATCGGCATATTTCCTGATAGGTGCCGTCCGTGGAGCCATCATTCACCAGGACAAACTCACACGTATATTCACTTCTCTTATCGAATTCCGCAACCGTCAACTCCACCACTTTAGCAATGGTTTTTTCCGAATAATAGCAGGGAATCACGATTGACACTAATGTAGTCTCCACAGATTTCACTTTCTCTCTTTCTCATATGGTTTTCTATCTCCGGTCCAGTTCGCCCCGGTTCAAACAATCATAGAACAGTGGTGTCCCACCTGTATGAATGAACAAAATCTTTGTTCCGGTAATTGCCTGTTCTTCCAGATATTTTTTCATGCCCCAAAACGCTTTTCCCGTATAAACCGGATCCAGGGGCAGCGATTCTTCCTGAAAGGCCTGACGGATCGTATCCAGGATTTCCTGATCATAGATACCATAACCGCCCTTTGTATAATTTCCCAGAAGATGAATTTCCTCCGTATAGGATTCCTTATAACCCTGCCCTATCCGCTTCAGATAATCCTCCATCCCATTCCGGATAATGGAAAACGCCCGCTCATAGGTGCGGGAGGAAATTAAAATGCCCATAATTCTGGTCTCATCCTCCGCCAGCAGATGACCGCAGGTCAAACCTGCCTGTGTGGCTCCTGTTCCGGAAGCATGAAATATATAATCAAACGTAAATCCCTGCTCCTTTTCAAAGGCCAGAATTTCCTGATATGCTTTCGCATAAGCCCCGGCAGAGACACCTTCCCTGCCGGTTCCATATTTATTTCCATAAATGTAATAGGGCTTGCCGCCGCGTGAGCGAATCTGCGACAGCGTATGTTCTACCGTTTCGGCAATCCGCTCCTTCGTACAGTAAACCAGCTTTCCATCCAACAGTTTCATCATCTGACTGTTGGAATTATCAGAGGCCGCATCCTGCTCCCCTTCCGAAGAGCAAATAATATAACAGGGAATCTGCTCCTGACAGCACCGGCTGGCAATCACACGGCAAAGATTAGAACGCACATTACCATAGGCAATCATGGTATCGCAGCCTTCCTTCTTCATATCGATAAAGAATTCCTCTGCAATCCGCACCTTATTTCCGCCCATAGAAAATGGTAAGAGATCCTCCCGCATAACGTAGATCTGATTTCCTTCGCCATAAGCCCCTTTCAGTTTTGAAAACCTTGCATGCATAACTATTGAATTTCCTTTAAATAACGGCTCAGGGCATCCTGCCAGGTAGGCAGCGGCCGGAAGCCATTCTCCACCAGTTTGCTTTTATCCAGTCTGCTGTTAAAAGGACGAGCCGCCTTCGACAACCCATACTCTTCTGTCGTCACCGGTACTACTTTCGTAGTATATCCCGCCTGCTTAAAAATCTCACAGGTAAAATCATACCAGCTAATATAACCGCCCTCGTTAGTCGCATGGTAGTAACCATATTTTTCTGTCTCATTCATATCCACCAAAAGCCGGGCCAGGTCATACGTGTAGGTCGGTGTACCGATCTGATCATTCACGACACGAACGGTGTCGTGATTCTTGCCAACATTCAGCATCGTCTTAATAAAGTTCTTTCCATTCACACCGAATACCCAGGCAATACGAATAATGAAATATTTATCCACCGTACTGCTGACTGCCAGTTCCCCTTCCAGTTTCGTCTGACCATAGATATTTAAAGGCTTATAATCCTTACAATCCGGCTGCCAGGGTTCTGTGCCCTGTCCGTCAAACACATAATCCGTACTGATATAGGTCATCTTACAGTCCAGTTTTTTACACACACCAGCAATATTTTGGGTACCGCCGGCATTGATGGCACGAACCTTCTCCACCTTATCGTCATCTTCCGCCATATCCACGGCCGTCCATGCCGCACAATGAATGACTGCATCCGGGTTCACGTCAGTAATCACACGTTCTACCGCCTCTTTATCGGTAATATCCAGCTGCACATAGGGCATAGTGGTCACCGCAGAACCGTCCATTGTACCACTGTACACCGGCTGAATATCAGAACCTACACCCTCATATCCTCTCTTCGCCAACTCGTTCATTACATCGTGGCCAAGCTGACCTCCGACACCTGTTACAAAAAATTTCATTTCATTGTCCTCCTGCAATTCATTCCCAGTTTACCTTTAAAATGCCACGTCCGACGTCAGGGAATCCGCCAGTGCTTTCTTTATTTTTTCCTGTTCTTTCAAAAGTTCACTATCACTCGGCAGTTCTTCCTCTGCTTCCAAACGCTTATCCACTACCCGAACCATGGTCAAACCGTATTGTTCATACAGTTCTCCCGTCGTATCTTCAAGCAGCGGTACCATTGGCACCTCTATGATCATACCATTGGCATCCGTCATTTTCAAATCATACAATGTCCCGTCCATATTTTGATATGCCTCGGGAATACCAAAGGTACTTTCCTCGCCAGCTTTTAATACCTCATCCAACATAAGATTATCCGAATAGGTATCTTCTAACGACGGACTCACCTGTATAGAAACTATATCACAGGAAAGCCGATTAAGTAAAGTCACCTTCATACCAACGATTTCTTCGGAACGCTGCTGCGTATTTTCTTCTTCCATCATGGACGCATCCTCTTGATTATCCTGGGAATCATCCGGGGACTCTTCCCCGGACCATTCGCCCTCCTCAGTTTCCATATCCTCATCTGTCAGATCATCCTCCAGATCGGTTTCCAGGCCATCCTCATCTTCGATCGCCTCCACCGTTTCCTGCGGATTCTCCTCATCAGGAGCCGCCGCCCTTGCCATGCTGCTCCCGACAATCCCTAATGTTCCTAAAAGACAAACTGTCAGTCCAATGATAATATTCTTCTTTTTCACAAGCGGCCTCCTCTCCTATTGAAATCTACTGGGGTCAAATCCCGGAACGATGGAATACCAGTCGCTGGCTCCGATATACGGAAGCGCAAAATTTGTATAGAGAAGCGATTGGTTTGTATCCATTTTCTGGAAGACGGTCCATGCATATTTCTGTCTGGTTGGCGTCTCCAGACTTCCATTTTCATTCGCCCAAAGTCCCAGATACAGACCCATATTCATCTCCGACCGGTGATCCACATGCCTGTGAACCACAAACGCATCCACCATATCATTAAATTCCGCAAGATAGTAGGCGTATGCGATGGCTGCTGCCTGCAGCGTCTCATCCCTGGTTCCGTTGGACACCGACGTAAAGCCTGTCTCCGACAAGATAAACCGTTTATCCGCACCATAAGTATTCTTAATATAATTTGTCAGGGAACTCAGATTTTTCATGGTAATAATCGGTGAGTTCGCGCTATCCTGAACCAGAGAGCTGGTATTCCAGAAATTCGCTGAAGTCAGCGGGAATGGGTACGGATGGAAAGCGATATTCCAACTGATATTACCCTGTTTGGACAACTGAGCCGCAAAGGAATCCAGCATGACTTTTCCGGGATAGGTATTGCTTCTCTGATAATTCCAGTACTGATCGAGTGAAATATAGATACGTGCATTACTATATACACTCTTTATACTATTATACAGTGTGCGGTAGGCATCTGTATAGTATTCCACATATTGCTCTTGAGAAACATTGCCACACCAATAATATTGATTATAATCCGCAACTTCATTTCCCATAATCCAGTTTACTACCTTGTGGCCCTGGTTTGCATATCGCTGGCCCAGGAAAGTAAACGCTGCCTCCAGCTGTTTCTTAGCCGCCGGATCCGCTGTATTCAGACCATAGAAGGAATGTCCCTGGGTCCGCCCGCTGGGAATAATCAGGTTATTGGTCGCCGAATTCCACTGCAGCAAAACCACCACAGAAGTTACGGTCCCATTGGCCGCCAGCTGGGAGGTAATCCTGTCAAAATAGCTGACGTAAGAACTATCGAAGTAATACGTCGTTCCATTATAATTGTAAGCAATTCCGCTAACTGAGCTGCTAAACAATGAATTCAGGGTCAGATTCAATACTGCGTGCTTTACCCCCAGACTGTTCACATCACTCATGTAATCCGTATGAATCTGCAGTCCTTTTTTACTGCTGGTGGTCGGGAAAGCAAATGTCTGACTGGCCACCGCTTCCGGATTCGTAATATAATTTCCGGAGGTCACCTGCAAATAACGATTTCCCGTCTTCAATCCGATGACCAGCTTCGCCTGCAATAAGCTGTTAGCTGTATTCAAATTCAAATTGGTCTTTAAGGTCATGCTGGAGGTTCCGGTGGCTGTCGCCAACGGAACTGCACTGGCAGAAAGTGTACTCTGCCCTGGCAGAAGCTGAAACAGGCCGTACTCATGGGCAGTCGTACCATCCACACCTGCCTGCACGATTACCTGGCTGCCATTGATGGTACAGGAGGAAACAGTTACCGTATCCGGCTGCAGCATGATACAGCTGGAAGCAGAGACGTAGTGCATAGTGCCCGCGCTATCCTTGTAATACACATGTGTGATGTATGTACCATAGTGAAGCTTATGATTCGCCGCGCTTGTCGTCACTGTATATACATTATCGTTCGTCTTCGTTGCTTCATACCAGTAGATATCATTCTGATCACTGTCACACCAGGTAGGAAAACAAACTGCCTGTACATCTGATATATCGCGAGACAAACGGACACTCATTTCAAAACTGCCCGCCTCCAGATTGTAATAATAGATGGTATTGTTTTCCGGAAGGGATTCCACTACAAAAGTAATTCCTTCAAGCAATTTCATATTTCCGTTATTTAATTGGGCATATGCATGCAAACAATACTTTCCAGCGGACTTATGATTATTGAGATTAATGACTGCCGTATACGTATTTCTGTCCTTAGAGGCCGCATTATACCATACCAAATCATCCTGCCCGTTTTCCTCACTCCATACCGCAAACGACAGGCACTTAACGCCCATCGGTATAACAACATCGGAAATGGCGGCCTGATATTGCAGTTCGGAACTCATCTGCTCAACTGTTATCTCCCCTGACGAAACAGAAAAGGAAAATGATTTTCCCTCTAATAAATTGGGACGTCCACCTGCGTCATACAGATACGCATGGGCTTTATAAGTGCCAATATTGTAACGGTGTCTGCTGATATCACCAGATAGGACATAGGTACCATCCGATTGTTTTACCGCCGGATACCACACCAAATCTCCCTGGTCCTGCTGACTCCATACTGCCACTGTAACAGCGGAAATCCCTCGTGTACTTTGGACACCACTTAAACGTACGGTAAATTTTCCTGCGGCATTATCCGTTTCAACAGACATTTCTTCCAATGTAAGAGCCGTTACCTCGAATTCACCGTTACACAAAAACACCATACTTCCATCGGTCATTCTGGCATATACATGGCAAATATAAATTCCGTCGTCCCCGTGACCACTCAAATTGCTGCGTAACTGGCCCTGTTTACCGGCAGTATCATAATCAACATTGTACCAAATCAGATCATCCTGGCCATTACGCGCACTCCAAACGGCAAAACAAATTTTCTGAATTCCGCCCGGGATGATGGCATTGGTGGCTTTTATATTCCATCCCTGCTCCTCTTGAACCGCAGAAAACTGCGCCTCCGTTTGCGTATATTTGACACTCGTATTTCCAACGAACATCATAACACCATTGCCATCTGTCGCATATACATGAATATGATACGAAGCCAGATGATACTTATGATTAGCAATGTCCATATTTACCAGCCACTTATCATCTGTTTGATTTGTCGCTGAGTACCAGACAATATCGCTTTGATCGGAACTACTCCAAATGGCTGCCTGTACCTTGGAAATCCCCGACGCACTCGCCATATTCTGTATCGTTACCTGACAGGTACCACTTCCCTGATTCATATTCTCAACAGAAACTTCTCCGCCGCTAATCCCATTAACAAAGAAAGACGTATTATTTTGAAATTCAGGACTGGTACCAGAAAATTTGTAGATATGTACCATATAAGTACCAGCGGAACGATGGTCTGCAATTTTACACTGCACTTGCCACAAACCATTGCCGGCGCTTGCCATGGGATACCAAATCAAATCATTCTGGCCTCCTTCAACACTCCAGACTGCCGCGCGGAGCGTGCTGTCCGAAGAAATACCAGGGGCCGATAAGCGAATCGTGCAATACTTCTCCGACTGGTCCAGGACCGCCTCTATGGTCCCATTTTGTTCTGCGCAGACTATATTCCGAAAATAACCACAACTAATTAATAAAAATATGCAAAACAGCATTACGAATAGCCATGCTTTTCGCATGAACCTCTGTTTCCTCATCTGCATAATTATCCCCCTCTTTTCACTAACCTTATAACCGTTTTAGTGAAAAATCTTGACTCTCAAGCGTTAGATTCGGATTATAATAAGGGTCTCCGTCCCGAATAATATCTGGCCACTTTTTCACAAAAGTATCTACTTCTCGATTAAACCGCGCTACTTTCTCCGGCGTATCTTCAAGGCCTCTGGACTTTGACTCATAGTGATATAGTTCCGCATACGGATTATATACAATCAGGTAGCCTGCTTTACGCAATTTCATGCAGAAATCAATGTCATTAAACGCCACCTTCAGTTCCTCGCTAAGACCATTAACTTCCTGAAACGCTTTTCCTTTTACCATCATACACGCTGCCGTAACCGCACTGTAATCCTGCGCACATATAATTCTATGACAATATCCGGTTGTCCCTCGCTTCTGCTGGACAAAGCAGTGGCCAGCGATTCCGCCAAAACCAACCACTACGCCGGCATGCTGGATCGTATTATCTTCATAATATAGACGCGCGCCTACTGCTCCCACATCTTCTCGCATACAATATCCCAGCAGTTCCTCCAGACAATCCTCATTTATAATTTCCGTATCATTGTTCAGTAATAAGAAATATTCGCCCTTTGCATATCGGGCCCCAAAATTGTTGATTGCCGAATAGTTAAACTCGCCATCCCAATATACCACGTGTACTTTGGGATTGGCAGCCTCTAACTGGTGGTAGTATGCAAAGGTTTCTTCTTTTTCGCTATTATTTTCAACAATAATGTACTCATAATTTTTATAAGTAGATTTTGTTTCAATGGAGGAAATACAGCGTTCCAAATCATCAATATGATCCTTATTTGGTATAATAATAGAAATCAAAGGATCATATTTTCGATGATATCTGGTTCTATATAATCCAAGATATTCGCCCTTATATACTTCCGCATCAATACCCACTCTGTCATAATGAGCCTGAATTGCTTTCAAACCAGCTTCAAAAGCATACAATTTGCTTTCCGGATTTTCTGCCGTAGAATTTTCATGGTATCTCCAATGATAAAGGATTCTGGGAATATGATATATTTTATCAGGACCTGCCGTTTCCACACATCGGAAAATAAAATCGTAATCCTGAGCGCCATCATACTCGTGGCGAAGTGTTCCTACCCGATCAATTAATTCCCTTTTGGCAACAAATAAATGACAGATATAGTTTACCGTACACAGCAAATCAATGTTAAAATCCGGTTTGAAATGATATTGGAAAAATTTATTTCCATCCATTGTCATTTTATCTTCATCAGAATAGAGAACTTCAATCTCACGATTTCGATTCAATGCTTTTGCGCATTCAAATAATGCATCTGCCGTCAACGCGTCATCATGATCCGCGAAAACAATAAAATCGCCGGTTGCCGCTTCTATGGCCGCATTTGTGTTTTCAGAAATTTGAAGCGATTCCTGATGCAAAACAACTCTTATTCTTGGTTCTTCATCTTGTAATTTCTTCAACATCTCACAAAGCGGTGAATCTTTGCCGCTTCCGTCCGATAAGCAAAGCTCCCAATTGGAATAGGTCTGCTGCTTAACAGAATCCACCAACGCACGCAAATATTTTTCCGGTGTTTTATAAAGCGGAACTACAATAGAAAATTTAGGCTGCCATGCAAATTTTGTTTTTCTTTGATGTTCCAATTCGGCCTTTGTCGGCAAATGTTTTTTTAACCACTTAGAATAAATGATCGTTGATTTGCTATGTGTCCTTATTTTTGACACAATTTTTTGTGATAGTTCAACCGGTCCGTGAATTTTCAGATAGCGATTGCTTTTCACCCAATATTCCTGCAATTTTTCAAGAGCAATTTTCTCTTGCTTCATGGTAATGCGGCGTTCTGTCTTTACACTTCCGGAAGAGAAAACAATACGAAATTCACTGACCGATAAGTTTTTCAGTTCTATATAAAATCCACATTTCGCTTCGATCTTAGTTTCTTCATACATGTCCGCCACGTCAATGCGATTTGTATACTGGATTTCATAAGGAATTTTATTTCCCTCACAATCATATATTTCAATAGACACTGGTTCTTTATAAGCCGCCCAACCACGCAAACTGCAAAAGCGCAATTTTGTTTCCCGATGAATTTCTTCCAGAAAATACTGCGGTTTTCCCTGCTTTTCTATCAAATCGGCAACAGGACAAGTATACCATAAAAAGCGTTTCCCTTTATGATAACCATAAATCGAAAAACATTTATAACTGGATAAATCCTTTGGCAAACGAACGCGCATAACGATCTGAGCATTTTGATTGCTGCTTTTATCCTTAAAGCGTTCCCAAACATCAATGGTATCACGGACCTCAACGCTTGCATGGATTCTCTTTTTATCAAGAAAGACACCCGGTTTCTCATCCTTCGGCCAACTCCCCTGAAGAATGTAACAATTGGGATCCATCAAATCAAATCTTTCACTTTGTACTACCGCTATTTCCTGATTCACACTAAACCTCCAAGTATTCTAACCTTCTGCATTTTTACCGCAGAGAACAATCTCCTTCCGTCAAAGAAAGGTTGGGATTATAATAAGGATCCCCTATCTCTAATTCCCGATGCCATTTATCTTGAAAACGCTTAATTTCCTGAGAAAAACGTATTTGCTTCTCCGGGGTATCTTCCATGCCCCTGGATTTGGATTCATAATGATACAGTTCCGCATACGGCGTAAAAACGACTAACTTATTCAGTTTACGTACTTTCATA
>CAYRTA010000029.1:0-20515 GCA_964427045.1 uncultured Hoministercoradaptatus sp.
CATAAATTTTAGAGTTTTTTGTTGGTCTTTACTTGACACAAGCAGAAGGCCAGGTTTTTGGTATCGGCTGCAAAATCTTTACCATTGCAGGTCCGGTAATTTTATACGGCATCTTAACCAGCTGGGCTCTGGGAATTATTTACTGGATTCTTAAGCTGGTGGGAATTGCATGAAACTATTCAGCCATAAGCTGCTTTAGCAGCAGCTGGCCTTTAAAAAGGCGGGCTGTGGCCTGGATGTCTGAATAGTTACAATTGCATAGCGTACGTATTTGATATAACGGGTGCCCTTGAAAATATTTCTCTGTAATACTATAATGAAAAGACTAGATACTTTTCAAAAGAGGAGACAAGTGGCATATGGAAAACAGAATATGGTGTATGGAAGAGTTGTCAGCTGTCATCAAAGAAATTTTACCCGGAGATACCGGTGCAAAGGAAGCCGCATGGCAGCATTGGGACGGTTTATGTAAACCGCTGAGGGGCTTTGGTAAGCTGGAAGACATGGTTGTAAAACTGGCGGGCATCCAGAAGACCTCCCGCCCCAGTGTATCGAAAAGGGCTGTGGTCATTATGGGTGCGGATAATGGTGTTGTCAAAGAAGGCGTCAGTCAGACGGGCAGTGAAGTGACCGCCCAGGTGTTGGAAAACATGGGCGATAAGATCAGCAGTGTCTGTGTGATGTGCAAAATCATCGGAGCGGACGTGATTCCGGTTAATATTGGCGTGAACACAGATGGAAAACATCCCGCAATTATCAATTGTCCGGTACGTCATGGCACCGGAAATATTTATACGGGACCGGCTATGACACGCGAAGAATGTATTACCGCCATCGGGCGAGGGATTCAGATCATCGGCGAGTTAAAGAAGCGGGGCTATGATTTGATGATCGTGGGTGAGATGGGGATTGCGAATACAACCACCAGCGCGGCTTGTGTGGCAACGGCTTTTGACCTGGAAGTGGAATCCGTGACAGGAAGAGGAGCCGGCCTTTCCAGTGCAGGACTGCGCCGCAAGATTGAAGTGGTAAAACATGCCATTGCAGTCAACCAGCCGGATAAGACGGATCCCATTGATATAATCAGTAAAGTGGGCGGGCTGGATATTGCAGGTATGACCGGCTGCTTTTTGGGAGCAGCTTATTACCAGGTGCCGGCTATGATTGATGGATTGATTTCCGGTATTTCAGCGTATTTTGCAAAAATGCTTTGCCCGGCATCCGTGGATTATATGTTTGCCACCCATTGTTCGGCAGAGCCGGCGGCCAAAGTATTGATGGAGGCCCTGGGATTGGAACCGCTTCTGTATGCTGGCATGCATCTCGGAGAAGGAACCGGGGCAGCTGCCACGTTACCTCTTTTGGATCAGGCGCTCAATGTATACTATGGTTTGCCAGGCTGGGATGCCGGTAATGTGGAAGCCTATGAACATTTAGAGTAGATGGAAGGGAAGCTGCCGGATGGCGGCGGATAGGAGGTACATATGATTTACAAACAGTTTCATGATTTACAGTTATCACAGCTTGGTTTTGGTGCTATGCGTCTCCCGCTGGTATCAGATGCTGCCGATGCACCGGTGGATGAAGAGCAGACGGCCAGAATGGTGGCATATGCCATTGATCATGGTGTGAATTACTTTGACACGGCTTATCCCTATCATGGCGGCTTGTCCGAGATCATCATGGGAAAAATACTGAAAAACTATCCCAGAGATCAGTTTTATCTGGCGACGAAGTACCCCGGCCATCAGATTAGCGATACCTATGATCCTGCGGCTATTTTCGAAGAGCAGTTAAAGAAATGCCAGGTGGAATACTTTGATTTCTATTTATTACATAATGTGTATGAGAATTCCATTCAGACGTATTTGGATCCCCGCTGGAAGATTATGGACTACTTCATTGAGCAGAAACGCAGGGGCCGGATCCGCCATCTGGGATTTTCTACCCATGGCCATCCGGATATTATCCGGAAGTTTCTGGATCTCTACGGAGATGAACTGGAATTCTGTCAGATTCAGTTAAATTATCTGGACTGGTCTTTGCAGGATGCGAAAAGCAAATATGAATTATTAACCGAACGGGGTATCCCGGTCTGGGTTATGGAGCCGGTGCGCGGCGGTAAGCTGGCAGTGCTTTCCGAAGGCCAGACAGAAAAATTGCGTCAGCATCGTCCGGATGCGAGTACGGCTTCCTGGGGCTTTCGCTGGCTGCAGAGCCTTCCCAATGTACATATGGTACTCAGCGGTATGTCAAATATGGAACAGATGGAGGATAATGTGGAGACCTTTGATGCGGTCTGTCCATTGTCAAAGGAAGAAGAGGAACTGCTGTTTGGTATTGCTGACAGCCTGAAAAATTCCGTTCCCTGTACGGGCTGCCGCTATTGCTGTGACGGCTGCCCGAAAGGTCTGGAAATTCCCAATTTATTGAGTATTTATAACGATGTCCGCTATCTGCCAAGTGTGAATGCAATTATGCGGTTGGATGCGCTTCCGGAGGATAAGAAACCTTCGGCCTGTATCGCCTGCGGCAAGTGTACAAAGATTTGTCCGCAGAATATCGATATACCGGGAGCCATGAAGGATTTTGCGAAACAGATAGAATCTATGCCAAGCTGGGCGGATATCTGCCGTCAGAGACAAGAAGCGAACAGAAGAGCCCAGATGGCAGCGAAAAAGGAAAGCTGATGAACTTATACGAAAAAACGGAATTATTAGAACAAAACATAGCGAAGCATTTGGTGGGAAAGGATGAGCAAATCAGGCAGGTACTGATTGCTCTGCTGGCCGGAGGGCATGTGCTTTTGGAGGATGTGCCTGGTGTGGGGAAAACCACATTGGCCAAAGCATTGGCGGCTTCCCTTGACTGCAGTTTTGCCCGTATTCAGTTTACGCCGGATACGTTGCCTTCAGATGTGACGGGCATGACGATTTATCACAGTCACAGCGGAGAATTTGAGACGGTTCCGGGGGCCGTTGTTCATCAAATTGTTTTGGCCGATGAGATCAACCGGACCTCTCCCAAGACCCAGGCCAGTTTGCTGGAGGCTATGGAGGAGGGGCAGGTGACCATTGATGGAACCACCATACCCTTGCCTCAGCCCTTTATGGTCATTGCCACGGAAAATCCCATGGATGCCGTGGGAACGTATCCTTTGCCGGAGGCACAGCTGGATCGTTTCATGATGAAACTGTCCATCGGCTATCCTTCGGATGAAGATAGTCTGGAGATGGCGGACCGCTTTTTGACCGGAACTTTGCGGGAAGAACTGGAACCGGTGATTCATGCCAAAGAGCTTCTTGCTATGAGAAAAGAGGTGGAACAGGTGGCCGTTCACCGCGAGCTGGCTGCCTATGCCGTTCAGATCGTCAAACAGACGCGGCTTAGGGAAGAGACCCGCTGCGGAGCCAGTCCCCGAAGCGTGCTGGTATTGTTGCGTGCCGCACAGGCCTGCGCTTACCTTAACGGCAGAAATTTCGCGATTCCGGAGGATGTCAGGGCTATGGCGTGTCTGGTACTCCCCCATCGTCTCGTATTGACGGTGGAAGCAAAGATGGCCCGGTGCAGTGGAGCGCAGGTCATGGAGCAGGTGCTGCGGACGGTTCCCATTCCTGGCTTGTAGATAGAGCGGAGAGAATACCATGAAGAAGTTGCCGGTATGTATATATCTGATTTTATTGGCGGCCGCCCTTGTGTGGGTCAGTAACCAGGGCGGCCCGCTTCCGTATATGATTTTTTATACGATTCTTTTATTTCCCGTATTGTGCGGCGCATATTTGCTTGCGGCGATCCATTCCCTGCGCTTTCACCAGGAATTGCCGGCCCATAAAGTGGAAAAGGGTACGCTGCTGCCCTTCCATATGGTATTGGAAAACACCGGATGGCTGCCGGTGGTGTATCTGAAACTGCAGGTGGATCAGGAATTATGTACGCTGCACGGCTTTTCGGAGGAGATGGTAATCCGGCTTCAGGCCGGGGAACGGTGGGAACAGACCTATGAAGCCGTATGCCGTTATGCCGGAAGTTACCATATTGGCGCCCGTTATATGTATTTGAAAGATTGCTTTGGCTGGTTTTCCTGGCGATATAGGATTCCCAGCCATTTTCGCGCTATTGTACGTCCCCAGATTACGGACCGGGCAAACCGGGTTTTTGATATGGAAGTGATGCGCAGTGAACTGGAATTGATGGAGGTGAAAAGTCAGGAACCGATTGCCGGCCCGGATCTTCGTGATTACCGGTATGGCGACAGCCTGAAACGAATCCACTGGAAAAATACAGCCCGTACCGGGAAACTGATGGTCCGGCTGCCGGAGCCGCGCCAGATGCAGATGATTCAGATTGTGCTGCTGCCTGGGGAGCAGGGGTACGATACCGCTCATGTGCAGAGCAGGGATGCGTTTTTGGAAATGATTGTTTCCATCGCCCATTATTTTAGTGAACGGAATAAAACAGTGATTTTTTATTATCCGCGGCATGGTATGACCAGCCAGATTATTGACTCAGAGGAACAGTTTTTGGAATTTTATTTAAATATTCCAGAGGAAATGGAACGGTCCGATGTGGTGACAGACCGGGATGCCTGGATTCGTCAGCACAGTCTTTCCCAATTGGACGGTTTGTGGATACTCAAGGAGAAACATGAAGACGGAAAAGACATGGTTTTGGAACAAATTAGCGGAAATTTTTGAGAATTTTCTGATTCTGTGCATGTTATATGCGGCTGTGGAACTTTTGCGCCTTTTTACCGGATGGGGATTACATATCCAGATTTTGCTGATATTTGCCCTTCTCTGCGGCGTCATTTATATGGCCACCTCCAACAGAGAGATTCGTTACCTGGCTATCCTTTTTCTGGCAGCAGTATGTATCCTGGCCCTGTGGGTTTTTCGAAGTCAGGGTTTTTCTGTTGAAATCTGTGTTGGATTCGGCGGATTCTTTTTCTGCCTGGCCCTTCACAGGAAACCTCTGCTCCGGGGCTGTTGTGTTCTGGTCTTGCTTTTCGGGCTGTTTGCAGGATATATACGGGGCTTTTCTTTGTCACGCTGGCTGATCGCGGCGGTTCTTTTGCTGGTTTTGCGGGAAATGGTCAGTGTGCGCCGGGAAGAGTTTGGTATTTCTCTGATGCCGCTGCTTCTTTTGATGATGGCCGGTGTGCTGTATTTGCCGGCGAAGGATCAGCCCATGGACTGGTCATTATTTGTACGGCCGATTTCCTATGTGACCCATTCACTGGGCGATGTGTTTGGCGGTTGGAGTTATGGATGGTTCGGCGATTCTTCTGACCGCTGGCAGGCAGGCTACAGCGATCTGGTGGATGCGGGAGTGAGCCTGGGCGGAAGCAATAAGGAAGAACTATATCTTTCTTTAAAAACATCCTCTACGGGAATTTATCTGGAAGGTCAGACATACGGCCGGCTGGCGGGAACTTATTGGGAAAAGGGCCAGGAAAAAGAGGAATCCTATGGTCTGTGGTATCTGACATATCTGAATGCGTTATATCAGCATGATATTTCTCCGGAGATGGCGGCCTGTTTTTCCCGTGTCCGGAATACGGACATTATTTTCGGGTATTTGCGGACCAGCGATTTGATTCGTCCGGAGCATTTATTAAAAATATCTGCGGAAGAAGAACTGACGGCGCCGGGGGCTCTGTCTTTTGAGAAAGAGAAAGAACGGGGATACCGGTATCGTGTTACTTATATGGATTTTGATTATGCCAATCCCTATTTGGAAGAGTTGCTGAGAAACTGCGGCCGGGAGGAACTGCCGTTGGCATCTTATGAAGAACTCAATGTGTATTCAGGGAAATTATATGCCGTCACGCTGGAAGAAGTGGTATCGAAGGCAGAGTATCAGGCTTATGAGAAAACGCTGGCGGATGCCGGGAAGAAAGATTATCTGGAAGTTAGCGGTGTAACTGACCGGGTGGAAGCGTTGGCAGAGCAGATCACTGCGGATTGTGAAACGGATTTTGATAAGTGTAAGGCCATTGAAACGTTTTTGCGGCAATATACTTACAACACGAGAGTGGCCATGAAAGATGCGGATAGTTTCATCGATACCTTTTTATTTGAAACTCAGGAAGGATATTGTGTACATTATGCATCCGCTATGGTTATGCTGCTCCGGCTCAATGGCATTCCGGCTCGTTTTGCCGATGGTTATTACTGTAATTATAACGAGCAAAATGAGGAAAAAAATTATGTGGTGACGGGAAGCTGCGCCCACGCCTGGCCGGAGGCATATATTTCCGGTTATGGATGGATTCGGCTGGAACCGACGGTGGTCTATTATAATGCCGGCGGCCGCAGCTGGGGAAGGCTGCTGGAAGAAGATCAGCAGGAGACGGTGCAGGAGACGCCGGAGGAAGAGACAGAGGAAACAATCATGGAACTTCCTGAGAAAATTGCGCAAGAAGAAGAGACAAGTCTGGCATGGAAACTGATGGCGCTTCTTTTGCCCGTATTGGTATGTCTGTACCTGGCGGCATTTTTTGGGATTCTCAGGAGAAGAAAATATCGGCGTTTTGAGAAGGCTTCCGCGCTTTTGAAGCTTCATTTGCTGCTTCAGGATAGCTGCTGGCTGATTCGCAGTCTGGATGAGAATGGGGATAGGCAATGGGAAGAGGCATCTTTGCTTACGTATGGAGAGCGGCTGCCCTGCGAAGAACTGAAACCTCTTATGAACCAGGTGGTTATGGCATACTATGGCGCATATTATGGAAATCAGGAGTTGAAAGAGGATGTGGTCTTAAAAGCCGCAAAGCTTCATGAGAAGCTTTGCGGAATATATAAGCAAGAGGTATCTGGCTATCGCCAGTGGATGCGGCGCCTGGCCCTGTATGTCAGGTTGTCCGTTGTGGATTAGAAACCATTATTTTAATACCAGCCATGGATTATCAGTTTCACCCTTTTCAACCATGAGACAGCTAAGAAGGGAATGTTTTACCATATCACTGATGGCCTGATCGGTATAAAAAGCCATGTGAGGTGTAACCACGGCATTGGGTAATCCCCGCAGAATATAAAGTTCCTGCTTATCCATGACGTCCGATTTCCGGTCATAGTAATACATATCGAATTCATTTTCAATGACGTCCAGTCCTACGGCGCCGATTTTCCGGCTGATCAGTCCGTCGATCATGGCTCTGGTGTCAATCAGGGCGCCTCGCGCCGTATTGATGAGAATAACCTGGTCCTTCATGCTTTGAATGGAAGCATGGTTGATCATATGGTGATTATCCTCTGTTAATGGCATATGAAGGGTGATAATGTCAGATTCCCGATAGATTTCTTCCAGGCTTACATAGGCTGCCCGTTCCTTTACTTCCGGTGATTCATAGAGGTCATAGGCGAGAATGCGGCAGCCGAATCCGGTCAGATTACGGATGACCGCTTTGCCGATGCGCCCTGTACCAATGACACCTACGGTAAGCAAGGGTAATTCTCTGCCCTGTATGCCTTTCAGAGAAAAATCATTGATATCAGCCCGCTGCATAATCCGTTTCATTTTCCGCATGGCCATCAGCATCAGCATAATCGTATAGTCGGCGACGCAATTTGGCGAGTAGGTGGCATTTCCCACCTTCATACCCAGAGCGGCCGCCCGTTCAAGATCAATGTGATCATAGCCGATTGTCCGGGTGGAAATCATACGAACACCCAGATCATAAAATTTCTGTACCAGATCAGCGTCAATTTTCGTAGTTATGATGCTGATGTATTCATATCCTTTTGCCAGATGGGCATTATTCATATCCGGCGCTTCCCGGCAGATACCCAGCTCCACCTGATATTCTTTGCTAAAATAGGTAAACCATTCTGCCTCATCAAAATCCCGATAACTATAAACAAATACTTTCATCACATGTTCCATTCCTTTCCATGCAGCTTTGCCTGCGGTCTGTGTCTATCATACACCAGAAAATCCCCGGCTACAAGAAATCTATACATATTTTCGCCGAATATTTCCATACTATCCAAATAAGAACATCGCTATATCGTTCTGAATACAAATAGATATGGAGGTAATGCATATGGAAGAGATCCGTATGGATCAGCAGTTTCCGGAAAAAGAACTGTCTCCAAAAAAGGAACTGTCTCCGGAAAAGGAACTTACTCCGGTAAAGAAACAATATCTGGGAAAACAGAGTATTGCTTTTGCACATCCGGTTTATATCCGGGGATATGCGTCCGTAGCTGGCAAGAAGGAAGGAGAGGGGCCTTTAGGCGCGTGTTTTGACCGGGTGGACAGCCGTGAAATGTGCGGAGAAAAGACCTGGGAAGAGGCGGAAAGTACATTGCAGCAGGAGGCCGCTCTGCTGGCCGTCAGAAAGGCAGGACTTATGATGGAGGATATCCGCATGGTTTTTGCCGGGGATTTGCTGGCTCAGTCTACTGCCTCTTCTTTCGGAGGAGCCCAGCTAAACCGGCCCCTGTATGGCCTGTTTGGGGCCTGCTCTACCATGGGAGAATCCCTGTCGCTGGCGGCGATGATGATTGCCGGCGGCTATGCAGAGCATGTGCTGGCGCTGACATCCAGTCATTTTGCCACGGCGGAAAAAGAGTTTCGCTTTCCGCTGGGATATGCCAATCAACGGCCATTGTCTGCATCCTGGACTGTTACGGGAAGCGGAGCCTGCGTGTTGGATGATCAGGACGGGCAGATTGCCGTCACCGGACTGACCAGTGGTAAGATGACAGATTTCGGGCTGAAAGATTCCCAGAATATGGGGGCCTGTATGGCTCCCGCGGCCTGCTCCACCATTGCCCAGCATCTAAGGGATTTTGGCAGGAAGCCAGAGGATTATGACAAGATCATTACAGGTGATTTGGGCTATGTAGGACAGCAGATTTTACTTGACCTGTTAGAAAAGGAATCCATTTATCTGGGAAAATGCCATGAAGACTGCGGCATTTTGGTTTATGACCAGGAAACCCAGGATACCCATGCGGGGGGAAGTGGCTGCGGCTGTTCCGCCATTGTGCTGGCAGCATATATTTTACCCAAAATAGCTTCCGGCGAATGGAAGCGGGTATTGTTTGTCCCCACAGGAGCGTTGATGTCGAAAGTAAGTTTCTATGAGGGAAACAGTGTGCCGGGAATCGCCCAGGCCGTCGTTTTGGAAACCGCATCGAATAAGACGGGAGAACGTGAATCATGAAGACGAAGGAGGATGGATCATGGAAACAGTGATGGAATATTTCAATGCATTCTGGGTAGGAGGCGTTATTTGTGCGCTGGTGCAAATTCTGCTGGATCGTACGAAATTGATGCCCGGACGTATTATGGTATTATTGGTATGTATGGGGGCTTTGCTAAGTGCGCTGGGTCTTTACCAGCCCCTTGTGGATTTTGCCCATGCAGGTGCATCGGTGCCGCTGATCGGCTTTGGTCATCTGCTTTTTCAGGGGGTGAAAGACGAGATGGATCAAAGCGGCCTCCTTGGACTGTTTACGGGAGGGCTGAAGGCCAGTGCGGCTGGTATCAGCGCGGCATTGATTTTCGGATATCTTGCCAGTATCATATTCCAGCCTAAGATGAAGAAATAGCTGTCTTGCAGACAGAGAGAATGTATTGTATAATATTATCATGTTTCAAAAGATACATCAGGTAAGGAGGACGGTCCTGGGACCGTTATGGGAGAAAGGCGACACTATATGTTTCACGAATATACGGAAATGGAACTTTTGCTGGGGGAAAAAATGGTAGAGGAGCTTAGCAGGATGAAGGTGGCTATATTTGGCCTTGGAAGCGCGGGCTCTTATGTGGCAGAAGCGTTAGCCCGCTGCGGAATCGGAACGTTGATTTTGGTGGATGGGGCTTTGGTTTCCGTATCAGAGATTAACCGACAGCTGACGGCATTGCATTCCACACTTGGAAAGCCGAAAACTGCGGTGATGAAGGAGCGTATTCTGGATATTGATCCGAATATCGTGGTGCATACGTATGAATCCTATTTCGGACCGGATACACAGGCTTTATTTGATTTTAAATCCTATGATTATGTGGTAGATACCATGGGACAGCTGGAATCCAAATTATTTCTCATAGAGCAGGCGAAGGCTGCGGATGCAGAGATTATTTCCTGTATGGATATTGAGAGCAAACTGGATCCTTCCCGTTTTGAGATTGCGGATATTTTCCGTACCGGCGTGTGTCCGACAGCAAAGATTATGAAAAGGGAATTGAAGCAGAGAAAAATACGGAAACTGAAGGTTCTCTATTCTAAGGAAGTGCCGCTTATTTCTGAAGATCCTGATGAAGAACAGGAGGAATGTTTTCGTCCGCTGCCGGGGAGTATCTCTTTTGTTTCCGGTGCTGCCGGCATGCTGATTGCCGGGGAAGTGGTACGGGATATGATTCAAAAGATTGATAAGAAGCAAAGAAAACAGGAAGTTAGGCGTATAAAAAATAATTTGGGACAGGGGAAGAAGCATTGAAAGCAAAATATATCGATCGGGCATTTGCCGATCAAATGTTACAAATCGTAGGCCAGGAAGGGATATGGCGCGACGAACCAATGAAAAAACATACGACATTCCGCGTAGGGGGGCCGGCGGATCTTTTGGTATGCCCTAAAAATGCCTCTGAGATTGTCAGTATCCTGAATCTGTGTCAGAAAGCGGGAGTGCCGTATTTTATTATAGGAAATGGCAGTAATTTGCTGGTAAGTGATGCCGGGTATCGCGGCGTGATTTTGAAAATATATAAGAATATGAACAGCGTCCGGGTGGAAGGTGATCGGATTTTTGCACAGGCGGGCGCTTTATTGTCCGCCGTGTCACATAAGGCAATGGAAGCAGGGCTTTCGGGAATGGAGTTCGCTTCCGGTATACCGGGGACGCTGGGCGGCGCCTGTGTGATGAATGCAGGTGCCTATGGCGGTGAGATGAAAGATTGTCTGGAATCTGTAACCGTATTGACTGTAAACGGCGAGGTATGCACCCTGCCGGCGGAGAAATTGAAACTTGGATATCGTTACAGTACGATTAAGGACCGGGGCGATATCGTTTTGGAGGCAGTTCTCCGTCTCCATGGCAAAAACCGGGAAGCCATTGCCGCTTACATGCAGGAATTGAAGGAAAAGCGTCTGGAAAAACAGCCTTTGGATTATCCCAGTGCCGGCAGTACTTTCAAACGGCCGGAAGGCTACTTTGCCGGGAAACTGATTCAGGATGCCGGACTTCGGGGATACCGGGTAGGCGGCGCCCAGGTTTCGGATAAACACTGTGGATTTGTGATCAATACCGGCGACGCTTCGGCGGCGGATATTATGAAGCTGATTCGAGACGTACAGGCGGTTGTGTATGAGAAATTTCAAGTCCGTATGGAGCCGGAAGTGAAGTTTTTGGGAGAATTTGAGGTACAAAAATGAGATTTGTAATGGTTACGGGAATGTCGGGAGCAGGAAAAAGCACGGCGCTTAAAATGCTGGAAGATATGGGCTATTTCTGCGTAGATAATTTACCGATTCCCCTTTTGGAAAAGTTTGCTCAGTTTATTACGGAGGGTAATTCCGGAAGCATTCAAAAGGTTGCGTTAGGAGTGGATATCCGAAATGGCAGCGCCATTATAGGCCTGGAAAAGGTTTTGGAAGAAATTTTATTGACGGGTCTGGAATATGAAATCCTGTTTTTGGATGCCAGTGATGAAGTACTCATTAAAAGATACAAGGAAACCCGAAGGGCCCATCCGCTGGCGGCCACCGGCAGGGTGGAATCCGGTATTTGCAAAGAACGCCAGATGCTGGAATTTCTGCGGACCCATGCGGATTACATTATGGATACCAGCCAGCTGCTTACCCGGGAACTGAAGGTGGAACTGGAAAATATTTTTGTACGGAATGCAGAATTTAAAAGCCTGATGGTCACGGTATTATCTTTTGGCTTTAAGTACGGGATTCCGGCTGATTCGGACCTGGTATTTGATGTGCGTTTTCTGCCAAACCCCTATTATATCGATGAGTTAAGGCCGTTAAGCGGTAATGACGCTTTGGTCAGGGACTATGTGATGGGATTTGACTCTTCTAAACTGTTTTTGGACAAATTAGAAGATATGATTCGTTTTCTGATTCCGAATTATATATTGGAAGGAAAGAATCAGTTGGTGGTAAGCGTGGGATGTACCGGCGGAAAGCATCGTTCCGTAACGTTGGCGAATGCACTCTACCAGAGACTTGATAAGTCGGACGAATACGGGCTTCGGATTGAGCACCGGGATATAGGAAAAGATGCGATTCGAAAGAAAATCGACGAAACGAGGTAGGCAATATGTCTTTTTCGGGAGAAGTGAAAGAAGAGTTATCACGGCAGATTTCGGCGTCCAGGCATTGCCGGATTGCGGAGATTGCGGCCATGCTCAGTGCCCAGGGAGAGGTGTCTATTTCAGAGAAAGAAAGATATACGCTGATTCTTCAGACAGAAAATGCATCTGTCGCGAGAAAGTACTTTACATTATTGAAAAAAACCTTTAATATAGAAGCTAGTATTCGTATCCGAAAAAATACATATTTAAAGAAGATGAATGTATACCGAGTCATCGTTGATACTCATGAGGATGCGTTAAAGATACTTAAGGCGGCCAGATTAATGACACCCCAGGGAGAGATAGCCGATGATCTGTCAGTGATGGACCATCTGGTAGTGCAGAGAGAATGTTGTAAGAGGGCATTCTTGCGGGGGGCCTTTTTGACCGGAGGTTCTATCAGTGATCCTGAAAAGTCCTACCATTTGGAACTGGTTTGTACAGATGAGGAGCGGGCGCTTCATCTGCAGAACATCATGCAGGGGTTTGGACTGGAAGCCAGGATAGTGACCAGGAAAAAGAATTATGTGGTTTACTTAAAAGAAGCATCTCAGATTGTAGATCTTCTGGCACTGATGGAGGCAGGGATTTCTTTGATGAATCTGGAAAATATCAGGATTCGCAAAGAGATCAGCAATAATGTCAATCGTAAGGTCAATTGTGAGGCGGCCAATATTAACAAAACAGTTTCCGCAGCAATAAAGCAAATCGAAGATATCAGGTATATTGAGAGGCATATGGGTTTTTCTGGTCTGTCAAGGGGATTGGAGGAGATCGCTGTCCTGAGACTTCAATATCCGGATGCACCCTTGAAAGAACTCGGGGAAATGTTGAATCCGCCAGTCAGCAAATCGGGTGTTAATCATCGCTTGAGAAAGTTAGGCAAAATAGCCGGAGAGCTGCGTGAAGACAAGGAGGATTTTTATGATTAGAAAACCGATTACCATTCAAATCTCCAGTGGATTAGAGGCACGTCCGGTGGCTATGCTGGTACAGGTGGCCAGTCAGTACGAAAGTAAAATCCAGGTAGAGAATGGAGAGAAGCATGTAAACGCCAAAAGCATTATGGGGATGATGACTTTGGGATTAAATGTTGGTGAGTCCGTTGTTATCAGTGCGGATGGCGCTGATGAGGCGGCTGCGATTGCAGGAATCGAAAAATATCTGACCGGAAATTAGTATTCCCTGCAGTCACCCGTGATCATCCATGGGCAGCGCACATTGCACGGTCGTATATAGATAAGGATTACAGAAAGAAATAAAAAAACGAAAGGGAGACACTTCGCAAAGGTGGTGTTTCCCTTTTTTTGTGCTGCATATAGAAAAAGAGAAAATGAAAGAGGAATATTTACTGGATTACGGGCTTCTATTTTCACAATAAATTTTATATTGACAATAAAAGAGACCGCCTTCTATAATGGGGATAGTTCGCGTTAACTAACTAAAGTTATATGGACTTGTATTAATTCCGGGGACAATGAGAAATATCTCCGGGCTAAAAAAAGCCGGTCGAGAGGATGGCAGAAAGGATGAGAAGATGAAGAATCCATTGAAAATATTCTGGGTTGTGCTGGGCTTTTTGTGCCTGGGACTTGGGACGATAGGCGTGGTACTCCCGATCCTCCCAACGGTGCCGTTTTATATGGCTACCTTATTCTGTTTTGCAAAAAGTTCAGAGAAGCTGCACCGCTGGTTTTTGGGAACCAATTTATATAAGAAGCATCTCGACAGCTTTGTGAGACAGCGCGCCATGACCATGTCCACAAAGCTTCGGATTGTAGGTACGGTAACGGTGATCATGGCTATCGGTTTTTTATGTATGAAGAATGTTCCGATTGGAAGAATTTGTCTGGCAGTGGTGTGGGTGTGTCATCTGCTGTACTTCTTCCTGCGGGTAAAGACCGTAAAGCCGGATGAACTTTCGGCAGAACGTGTATAGCGGTAAAAAGATATGAAAAAACAAGAGCGATGTGATGATGCAATGAAAAGCAGAAAACGAATCGAAAAAAAGCGGCAGAAAGAGCAATATGTGGTGGAAGAAATGATCCGGCTCTATTGCCGGAAAAATCATTCGGGATATCAGAAACAGACAGGGCAGATGTGTTCAGTCTGTCAGAATTTGTCGGACTATGCGAAAATCAGGAGTCAGAGATGTCCTTTTATGGAGCAGAAGACCTTTTGCGCCAATTGTAAGGTGCATTGCTATAAGCCTGATATGCGGGAACAGATCCGCCAGGTCATGCGGTTTTCGGGGCCGCGGATGTTATTGTACCATCCGGTGCTGGCAATCTGGCATTTGATATGCAGTATCCGGGAAAAGAAAAAACAAAAATAGTAGATATCGGTATAGGTGTGGAAGATATGATTAAGACAAGGTTGGTGGGGCTTTTATCCCATGCAAAGAAATATATTGTGTATACCATTCTGTGGCAGTGGGCGGCTTTATTATCCCAGGTGCTGGCAGTCTTTTCCATTGCGGGGCTGTTGGAACATGTGGTTTATCGTACGCTGACCGGCCCGTATATACAGCGGACCGTGGGGATACTGGCCATGGCAGTGATCATCCGCTTTATCTGTGAGCGGATGGGAACCAGGTCATCCTATTTGGCCTGCGTGGATGTGAAAAGGATTTTGCGGGAAAAGATTTATGAGAAGATGCTGAAGCTGGGCGCTTCTTACCGGGAGCAGGTTTCTTCTTCCGAAGTGGTGCAGGTGTCTACGGAAGGAGTGGAACAGCTGGAAACCTATTTTGGAAAGTATCTTCCCCAGATGTTTTACAGTCTGCTTGCGCCCATTACCCTTTTTATCATCCTGTGCAGAATCAGCATGAAAGCAAGCGTGGTTTTGCTGATCTGCGTGCCGTTGATTCCAATTTCCATTGTGGTGATTCAGAAGATTGCAAAGCGGTTATTGAATAAATATTGGAGTATTTATACAGGGCTTGGAGATTCCTTTCTGGAAAATCTGCAGGGACTTACCACGCTGAAAATTTATCAGGCGGATGAGAAAAAAGCGGAGGAGATGGACCGGGAATCCCAGAATTTCCGCAGGATCACCATGAAAGTGCTGACCATGCAGTTAAACTCCACCAGCGTCATGGATATCATAGCCTATGGAGGCGCGGCCATCGGCATGGCAGTGGCGGTGTCGGAATTTCTGACCGGGAATCTGTCGGTATCCGGTACCCTGTGCATTATACTTCTGGCCAGTGAATTTTTCCTGCCGCTGCGGCTTTTGGGCTCCTATTTTCATATTGCCATGAATGGTATGGCGGCCAGCGATAAGATTTTCCGGATTCTGGATCTTCCGGAGCCGGAGGAAGGGACAAGGCTGCTGCCGGAGGGCCCTCTGGATATTTCCCTGAAAGGGGTTCATTTTTCCTATGAGGAAGAAAGAGAGATTTTGAAAGGGATAGATCTGGAACTTCCGGCCGGAAATTTTGTTTCCCTGGTGGGGGAATCCGGCTGCGGAAAGAGTACCATTGCCGGACTTTTGTCTGGCAGGAACCGGGGTTTTACCGGAGAGATTCAAATTGGCGGCGAAGCCCTCTGCCAGGTCCGTGAGCAGGATTTGATGAAGCATGTGGTGCTGGTTCGTCATAACAGCTATTTATTTAAGGGAACGGTGGAAGAAAATCTGAAAATGGCAAAGCCGGATGCCACCGCAGAAGAGATGGAGGCAGTTCTTGAGAAAGTCAATCTTCTCGGCTTTTTAAAGGCCCAGGAGGGTCTTCATACGAAGCTTCTGGAAAAGGCGGGTAATCTGTCCGGCGGACAGTGCCAGAGACTGGTTATAGCCAGAGCGCTTCTTATGGATGCGCCGGTATATATCTTCGATGAGGCGACCAGTAATATTGACGTTGAGAGTGAAGAGTTGATTATGGGTGTCATTCACGAACTTGCCCGGACAAAGACGGTTTTGCTGATCTCTCATCGTCTGGCAAATGTGGTAAATTCAGATTGCATTTATCTGTTAAAGGACGGGGAAATTGCTGAAAGCGGAACCCATGAAGAATTGATGAAACAAAATGGAACCTACTGTCATCTGTATGATAGCCAGATGAGACTGGAAAATTACGGGAAGGAGGGGATCGCATGAGTGACAAAAAGAACCGCAGAAGCGCGCCTGCCATTATGGGAAGCCTGATCGGCCTGGTGAAACCGCTGCTGCATATTATGGCGGCGGCCATCCTTTTGGGAACGGCTGGCTATCTGTGCGCCATCTTCCTTACCATCCTCGCGGCCCAGGCCATGCTGCATGGTCTGCTGACCGGCGTGGCGGGCCCTCTTGTTCCGGCGGAGCAGATGTGGCCGGTGTTTACATCGGTGAAGGTCATCCTCACCGTTATGATCGTGATTGCCCTGCTGAGAGGAATTCTTCATTATATTGAGCAGTACTGTAATCATTTTATTGCGTTTAAGCTGTTGGCAATTATCCGCCATAAGGTATTTGCCGCGCTGAGAAAGCTGTGCCCGGCCAAATTGGAGGGACGGGATAAGGGGAATCTGATTTCCATTATTACGACGGATATTGAATTGTTGGAAGTCTTTTATGCCCACACGATTTCTCCCATTGCCATTGCTTTTTTGACTTCTGTTATTATGGTTTTATTTATCGGAAGGTATCATCTGCTGGCCGGTCTTTTGGCCTTTGCTGCGTATCTGATCGTCGGTGTGGCAATCCCGTTGTGGAACGGACGCCGGGGCAGCCGCAGGGGAATGGAATTTCGGACAGAATTCGGAGAACTGAACAGTTTTGTGCTGGATTCTCTGAGAGGACTGGATGAGACGATCCAATATGGACAGGGAGAAGTAAGGAAAGCGCAAATGTCCCGGCGCTCCGGCAGGCTGGCGGGTATGCAGGAGGATTTGAGCCGGATGGAGGGCTCTCAGCGGTCGGTGACCAATCTGGTGATCCTGCTTGCCTCTTATGGGATGCTGGCTCTGACTGTCTGGCTGTATGCAAACGGGCATCTGGGATACGAAGGAATTTTGACCTGTACCATCGCTATGATGGGATCCTTTGGCCCGGTAGTCGCACTGTCCGGCCTGTCCAATAATCTGAATCAAACCCTGGCAAGCGGTGAGCGTGTGCTGTCGCTTCTGGAGGAAAAGCCGCTGGTAGAAGAAATTCCGGATGACGGTAAGGCGGAGCCGGTCCAGGCGCCTGCGTTTGCCGGCGCAGAGGCGGAGCATGTGACCTTTGCCTATGAGGAAGAAACCATTCTTAAGGATTATTCCATCCGTCTGCAGCCGGGTAAGATTACCGGAATCCATGGAGCCAGTGGTTCCGGAAAATCTACCTTATTAAAATTGTTGATGCGTTTTTGGCAGGTGGACCAGGGAAAGATCACCGTAGATGGGCGGGATGTAAACGAAACGCCCACAAAACATTTGCGGGATCTGGAAAGCTATGTAACCCAGGAAACGCATTTGTTTCACGATTCCATTGCCAATAATATAGGGATTGGCAAACCGGGGGCGACGAGAGAAGAGATTATGGAGGCTGCGAAGGCGGCTTCGATTCATGATTTTATTATGAAGCTTCCCAAAGGATATGATACCGAGGTCGGGGAACTGGGCGATACCCTGTCCGGCGGTGAAAAGCAGCGGATTGGAATTGCCAGAGCCTTTTTGCATGACGTACCTCTGATTTTGATGGATGAACCCACAAGCAATCTGGATTCGCTGAATGAGGGAATTATTTTGAAGTCTCTGAAGGAGTCGGCCGCAAAGAAGACAGTTGTTTTGGTGTCTCATCGGAAATCCACTATGCATGTGGCGGATGTGGTTTATGAGATGGAAAACGGACGTTTATCTTAGATTGACGTTTATCTTAGATTATAGAAGGAACGAAAGTACGGTCACAAAAAGGCCGGTTCGTGATCGATCATGAACCGGCCTCTGTGATATTATATTGTCGGAATATGGCTGACTGCTTTTTGCTGTATACATTATATTGTCGGAATATAGTCCGGCTCATTAGCGCTGTTTGGAGTGTATTCCCGTACCCGAAACCAATAACGGTAGAAATCCCGAAAGCCCAGAGAAGTGTATAGTTGTTTCGCGGCCGTATTTCCTTCCACGACCTGCAGATAAGCGCCTTTCAATCCCATTTTCTTTCCTATATTTAATAGTGTACTGCAAATGGAACGGGCATAGGAGCGGCCACGGTAACGGGGATGTACGTGTATCGCGTAAATACCCATATAAGAACGGTCCAAAATGCCCAGACCGATGCCAACGATTTGCCCTTGTTCATTGACGATGGCGGCACTCAGGGTGTCTTTGGGGATGGCCCGGTACATAGAAGGCACCACCTGACGGTGAATGGCATTGGTTGTTCCTTTCAGGGCGAAAAGGGCATTAATCCAACGGTCGGGAATTGTCTGCCAAATGGTGACAGCGATGGCCGGGGGCTGTAATAAATAAGATTGAAAATCAAGCAGCATAACTTCTGTGACGTGCTGCACCTGATAGTTTCGCCGGATCAGGCGCTGCTCAAAGGAATCCTCCAAAAGCGGGGTAATCTTAAATATTGTAGGAGTCCCCCAGCGGTGATATGCCTCCTCACAAAAATCAATTTTTTTTTCAATGGGAAACAGAGAAGTCCCAATTTGCTCCACACTGTTTGTGCGGTGTGTATAAAAATAAGAAAAGCGAAGCAGCCATCCGTCATATAATTGAATCTGATGGGATGGCCAGGCATTTAGAGAAAAATCTTCAATCATTTTAATTGTTGTTTTCATATGTGCTCCTCCGGTAATCAACAGTATACGCAATGGAATCCTATGGTTCAAGAATAAATGAAAAAACTTTTTCAATTTTCAAAACTAGTTGCAGAAGCAGGTAAAAAAGACTATAATGAGATTCGTAAAGTGTATATAAGGGGAATTATATTTATCTAGGATAAAAGTAAATGGGAGAGTAGAATATGTCAAAGTTTTTGAGATTTATTGTGAATTTGGTTCTCGTATGCGCTATCGTGGTAGCGGGAGGACTTTTAATACCGCCTTTCTTGGGCGTAACAACTTATGTGGTGGATGATCTGGATATGAATACGAATCTTCCTCTGGGATCTGTGACTTATGCCCTGGATAAGGATGGAGCGGAGCCGGAGGTTGGCGAAAAGATTCTGATGTATGAGGAAGAAAGCCAGTATTTGTACCGTGTTGTTTCCGCAGAGAATGGAACCTATACTTTGGAAGATACCCTGAGCGCCGACGGCGGCACCAGAGAAATCCAAAAGACCAGCCTTGCCAAGAAGGCTGTGCTTACCGTTCCTTTTGCAGGCTATGTGTCTATGGCTATGCAGTCCAAAGAAGGATTGATTATCATAGCTTTGGCCGTGGTGTTTATCATTATTCTGTTTATCCTTTCTGAAATCTGGAAAAAGGATGACGAAGACGATCTGGAAGCGGATGATGAGGATGACGAAGAGTATCTCAGTAAACGCCAGTTGAAAAAACGCCGTAAACAGGCGGCCAAACAGGAGAAAAAAGAAGAAAAGAAAGCCGCGAAGACAGCTGCAAAGCAGGAAAAGAAAAATAAAAAGAAGCATAAAAATACCGCTGCGGAACCGGAAATAGCTGAGAACACGCCGGAAGAACCGGTGGTTATGGCTTCAGAGGAATCCGTTTTGGCGGACGACCAGCCGGGACAGACTGATGAAGCGGCGGATGACCATGCGGATCTTTTTGCGGAGACCCGGAATCTCTTTGCTGCCGAGGTGGCGGATATGATGGGCATGCCAAAACCCGAAGCTTCTGATCTGGCGGAAGCAGAGGATATCCAGGAACCTGCAGCCGAGATAACACCGGAGCCAATAGAAGAGATAGAAGAAGCGGAGCTGGAAAAACGTTTGGCCATGCCGGTATATACCAGGAAAGAGCTTCTCGAAAAAGCCCGGGCCGCGGGAGAAGAACCGCGAATTGTGGATGATGAGATCAGCGGCATTACGCTGGTGGATTACTCCGATATTCTATAATAAGAAGTGAATTGTACGTTACTGTTTAGGAGTGAACAGTAACGATTGTACTTAATAAAATACAAAATTTATTGGAAACCCCTTGCATTTGCCAGGGGTTTCGTTTATAATATCTCATGTTGTGACATTGATAGCGATGAAGCGTGAGGTTGCTGCATGAGAATTGCAGGTTTTCCGTGGAGCGAATGTCAAGTTAGGAAACTGGCGACAAGTCACT
>CAYRTA010000030.1:0-20133 GCA_964427045.1 uncultured Hoministercoradaptatus sp.
GAACCATCATTTCTTCCACTACAGCGCTTCTCTTTACAACGCTGCCATCGGGAGCCAGATTACCGGTAAGTACTGCCAGTCCGCCGGTTTCACTGTAAGGCTGTTCTACCGGGCGGATAACCTGTGGATTTCTGTTTCTGCAATTTTTAATATTTTCTCCAACCGTTTTACCGGTTACTGTCATACAATCCAAATACAGCAGATCTTTCTTTGCCAGTTCATTCATAACGGCATACACACCGCCTGCCTCGTTCAAATCTTCCATGTAGGTAGGACCTGCAGGTGCCAAATGACACAGGTTTGGCGTTTTCTCGCTGATACCATTGGCAAAGGTAATATCAAAATCAAAACCAATTTCATGGGCGATTGCCGGCAGATGCAGCATACTGTTGGTAGAACAGCCGAGGGCCATATCTACGGTAAGGGCATTTAAGATCGCTTCCTTTGTCATAATATCAAGCGGACGAATGTTTCTGCGGTACATTTCCATTACCTGCATACCGGCATGTTTTGCCAGCTTGATTCGCTCGGAATAAACGGCGGGAATCGTTCCATTCCCTTTCAGTCCCATCCCCAGAACCTCTGTCAGACAGTTCATACTGTTTGCGGTATACATACCAGAGCAGGAACCGCAGGTAGGACAAACTTTATTTTCAAATTCATTCACGTCTTCTTCTGTCATGGTTCCGGCCGCGTAAGAACCAACCGCTTCAAACATGCTGGAAAGACTTCTCTTCTGGCCTTTTACATGTCCGGCAAGCATAGGACCGCCGCTTACAAATACGGTCGGCACGTTAATTCGTGCTGCTGCCATCAAAAGGCCCGGCACGTTTTTATCGCAGTTGGGAACCATAACCAATGCATCAAACTGATGGGCAATGGCCATAGCCTCTGTGGAGTCGGCAATCAAATCTCTGGTTACCAGAGAGTACTTCATGCCGATATGACCCATGGCAATACCATCGCATACGGCAATAGCCGGGAACACGATCGGAGTACCGCCGGCCATGGCTACTCCCTGCTTTACTGCATTTACAATTTTATCCAGATTCATATGGCCCGGTACAATTTCATTATAGGAACTTACAATACCTACCAAAGGACGATCCAATTCTTCTTTTGTTAATCCCAGCGCATTGAACAGCGAACGATGTGGCGCCTGCTGCATCCCTGCTTTTACTGCATCACTTTTCATAATCATTTCCTTTCTGTCGTTGATGATAATCGATTTATTATCTGATCCGCCCGGCGATCAGATCACCCATAGCGGCCGTTCCCACTTTCTGGCAGCCTTCTGAAAAAATATCTGCCGTGCGGTAACCTTCTTTTAATACCTGCTGCACCGCTGCTTCCACGGCATCCGCTTCCTGATCCAGATTTAAAGAATACCGAAGCAGCATGGCCGCCGAAAGAATTGTAGCAATCGGATTTGCGATTCCTTTTCCCGCAATATCCGGCGCGGAACCATGACTTGGCTCATAAAGACCAAAACTGGTTTCGTTTAAACTTGCGGAAGAAAGCATACCAATGGATCCGGTCACCATGCTGGCCTCATCGGAAAGGATATCGCCAAACATATTTTCCGTTAAAATTACATCGAACTGCCCCGGATTATGTACCAACTGCATCGCACAGTTATCTACCAGCATATGTTCCAGGGTAATATCCGGATATTCTTTCGCTACTTCCTCTACGATTTTTCTCCAAAGACGGGAAGAATCCAGTACATTCGCCTTATCTACACTTGTAACTTTCTTTCTTCTTTTTGAAGCAATTTCAAATGCCTTGACAGCAATGCGGCGAATTTCATTTTCATTATAAGACAAGGTATCCACCGCCGTCATAACGCCGTCTATTTCTTCTGTTTTTCTGGCTCCGAAATAAAGTCCGCCAGTCAATTCCCTGACAATAATCATATCAAATCCGCTGCCAACCCGGTCTTCACGAAGCGGACATGCAGCTTTTAACTCATCATACAAATATGCCGGCCGCAGATTGGCAAACAGATTCAATGCTTTCCGTATAGCCAAAAGACCCGCCTCCGGACGTTTGGATGGCTCTAACTGATACCAGGGAGACGTTTTGGCATCGCCGCCGATGGAACCCATCAAAACGGCATCACAGGATTTGGCATCTGCTACGGCCTGCTCAGTAAGCGGCACTCCATGTACATCAATGGAGGCTCCTCCCAGCAAAACATCTGTGTAGGTGAAATGGTGTCCGTAGACTTCACACACCCGATCCAATACTTTTTTTGCTTCATTTACAATCTCAGGGCCAATGCCATCCCCGTGAATTAAAGCAATTCTATAATCCATACTTGTTTCATCCTTTCTCATGCTTTCCCTATGTGATGAACATTTCTATGTGATAAAAAGAGTCCCGCATGCGGAACTCTTTTATCGTTTTACTGTGATTACCGCACAATTAATTAGCGGAAGAGGCTTTCTCGACTTCGGCGATCGCACTCTTTTTCATGGGAATTCTGCAGTTTTTATTGTTACCAAACTCAACGATCACATCATCATCTGTGATATCGATCAATACACCGTAGAATCCGCCGGATGTTACCACTGCATCTCCAACTTCCATATCCGCAAGCATGGCAGAAAGTCTTTTCTGTTCTTTTTTCTGTGGACGTATCATAAGAAAATACATAATCCCAATCAGGACGACCATCCACACGACCAAACTAATGATTCCACTGCTACCGCTTGTTGCTCCCAAAGTAATTGCCATCTAAATATTCCTCCTGAAATTCATTCTGCCTGCAAGGCGATACTATTATCTTATACAAAATCATATCAGACTGCAAGCTTTTTTTATAATTTTACAAAAGAACTTATGTTTAGACTTTTTAAAAATTATTTCGCATCATTTACCAAAAAGCCCTCCAGCTTGTTCTTTTTATAAGCTTGATATTCTCCCTTCTCAATGGCATTTCGGATTTCTGCCATCATCGTATTATAAAAATACAAGTTGTGCAGCACACAAAGACGCATTCCAAGCATTTCCTTTGCCTTTAACAGATGGCGGATATAAGCCCTGGAATAATGACGGCAAGCCGGGCAGTTACATCCTTCCTCGATGGGCCGCTGATCCCGCTCGTACTTGGCATTGAACATGTTCAGCTTTCCCTGATTGGTATATACATGGCCATGACGCCCATTGCGGCTTGGATATACACAATCGAAGAAGTCAACGCCGCGGTCTACGGATTCCAGAATATTGGCCGGTGTTCCCACACCCATCAGATAAGTCGGTTTTTGCTGGGGCAAACAGGCCACCACCTGATCCAGAACATGATACATTTGCTCGTGCGTCTCGCCCACAGCCAGACCGCCTATTGCATATCCATCCAGTTCCAGTTCACGAATCGCTTTGGCATGATCCATACGGATATCGTCAAATATGGCTCCCTGATTAATACCAAACAATAACTGGTGTGGATTGATGGTAGTCTCCAGTTGGTTCAGCCGTTCCATCTCCTTTTTACAGCGTGAAAGCCACCGCGTGGTGCGGGCCACCGATTGTTCTACGTAACTTCGTTCGGCCACACTGGACGGACATTCATCAAAGGCCATGGCAATGGTGGATGCCAGATTGGACTGAATCTGCATACTTTCTTCCGGACCCATAAAAATCTTTTTGCCGTCAATATGAGATTGAAAATATACGCCTTCTTCTTTGATTTTTCGAAGTCCTGCCAAAGAGAACACCTGAAATCCGCCGCTATCTGTAAGAATCGGACGATCCCAGTTCATAAAGCGATGCAGACCGCCAAGGTCATGGATGAGCTGGTCACCGGGCCGCACATGCAGATGATAAGTATTGGAAAGTTCCACCTGCGTGCCAATATCATAAAGATCTGTGGTTGCCACGGCGCCCTTGATGGCTCCCTGCGTGCCGACATTCATAAATACAGGTGTCTGAATTGTCCCATGAACCGTTTTCAGTTCACCTCGTTTCGCCCTTCCGTCTTTTGCTAATATACGATACATATATACCCCCTGTGGTTCTATCTTGGTATTTTTAGCGAACATTGTATCCAGTATATCGTCTGTGCCTGCCGAATGCAATGCATATTTCATAAAAAATTTATAGATTTTTCCATATTATCTAGTTTTTGCACATTGCCATTCGTCGATAAAAGTCGTATAATGCATAACTGGGTTTGTAAAATCCTTTCTTATTTATTATACCATCTTAAAATATTACGAAATTTTTATTTTTATAGTTAGGAGGTGGCAGTTATTACTGCTGTAAATGATATGAACGAGCAAAATACTTTGACGCATGAAGCGCAGTCTGATAATCAATCCTGCATGGGAGGATGCTGTGACGAGTATACGTTAGGTATTGATATCGGCTCTACAACAGTTAAAATTGCTATTTTAAATGAAGCGCAGGAAATGCTTTTTGCGGACTATGAGCGGCACTTTGCCAATATTCAGGAGACCTTGGCTGATCTGGTCGGAAAAGCGATTAAGAAAATCGGAGACAAAATCGTACATCCGGTTATCACCGGTTCCGGCGGTCTGTCACTTGCAAATCATTTGCAGGTACCTTTTGTACAGGAAGTAATTGCCGTATCGACTTCCCTGCAGGCCATTGCCCCTAAAACGGATGTGGCCATTGAGCTTGGCGGCGAGGATGCTAAGATCATCTATTTCGAAGGCGGAAATGTAGAACAGAGAATGAATGGCATCTGTGCAGGGGGTACGGGTTCTTTTATTGACCAAATGGCTTCTCTGCTGCAGACAGACGCCGCCGGGCTTAACGAATATGCGAAAAAATACCATTCCATTTATCCCATCGCAGCCCGCTGCGGTGTATTTGCCAAAACCGATATTCAGCCTCTGATCAATGACGGCGCGACAAAGGAAGATTTGGCGGCTTCTATTTTTCAGGCCGTCGTAAACCAGACCATCAGCGGCCTGGCATGCGGTAAACCTATCCGTGGCCACATCGCTTTTTTGGGCGGACCACTGCACTTTTTGTCCGAATTAAAGGAGGCGTTTATTCGTACGCTCCGGCTGGATGATGAGCATACCATTGTGCCGGAAAATTCCCATCTGTTCGCGGCCATTGGCTCTGCCATGAATGCCAAAGAAGAGGTTACGGTTACTTTGTCCGAGATGAAGGCCCGTCTTTCCGGATCGGTTAAGCTGGCCTTTGAAGTTGCCCGTATGGAACCCCTTTTTGCTACACAGGAGGACTATGAACAATTCTGTAAACGTCAGGAACAGTATAAAGTAACGACCAGTGATCTGGCCAATTATAAGGGGAACTGTTACCTGGGTATTGATGCCGGTTCTACTACAACAAAGGCCGCATTGGTTGGTGAAGATGGTTCTCTCTTATATTCATTCTACAGCAACAATAATGGAAGCCCTCTGGCTACCACGATTCGTGCCATTCAGGATATTTACAGCAAGATGCCGGATACGGCGCGGATTGCATACTCCTGCTCCACCGGATATGGAGAGGCTTTAATCAAGGCAGCCCTGATGCTGGATGAGGGTGAAGTAGAGACCGTATCCCATTACTACGCCGCCGCCTTTTTCAATCCGCAGGTAGACTGTATTCTGGATATCGGCGGCCAGGATATGAAATGCATTAAGATCAAAAACAACACCGTCGATACGGTGCTTTTAAATGAGGCTTGTTCTTCCGGCTGCGGCTCCTTTATCGAAACCTTTGCAAACTCTCTGAATTACAGTGTACAGGATTTTGCAAAAGCCGCTTTATTTGCTGAACATCCTATTGATCTTGGTACCCGCTGTACTGTATTTATGAACTCCAAAGTAAAACAGGCACAGAAGGAAGGGGCCACGGTTGCGGATATTTCTTCCGGACTTGCTTATTCTGTTATCAAAAATGCCCTTTATAAAGTAATCAAAGTGTCGGATGCCAGCGAGTTGGGTCATAATATCGTCGTACAAGGAGGTACCTTCTATAACGACGCCGTTCTGAGAAGTTTTGAACGCATCGCAAATTGTGAAGCCATCCGGCCGGATATTGCCGGTATTATGGGAGCCTTCGGAGCCGCATTGATTGCCAGAGAGCGTTTTGAACCAGCGAATAAGACGACCATGCTCTCCATTGATCAAATCAATGAATTACAATATACCACATCGATGACGAACTGCCATGGATGTACCAACACCTGCCGTCTGACGATCAATCATTTTACGGGCGGAAGAAAATTCATCAGCGGTAACCGCTGTGAGCGGGGAATCGGAAAAGAGAAAAATAAGGACCATATTCCAAACCTTTTCGAATACAAATATAAGAAAATGTTTGATTATAAGCCACTATCCAAGGAAGAAGCAACCCGTGGTCAGGTGGGTCTCCCCCGCGTTCTGAATATGTTTGAGAATTACCCGTTCTGGTTTACTTTCTTTACGAAGTTGAAATACCAGGTGGTGCTCTCCCCCACTTCTACACGCAAGATTTATGAATTGGGTATTGAGTCCATCCCCAGTGAATCAGAATGTTATCCGGCTAAGCTGGCTCACGGTCACGTAACCTGGTTAATTCGTAAGGGTGTGAAGTTTATTTTCTATCCTTGTATTCCATACGAACGTACAGAATTCGATGATGCGCAGAACCACTATAACTGTCCCATCGTAACCTCTTATGCGGAAAATATCAAAAATAATGTGGAAGAATTGGAAGATCCGGATATTAAATTTGCCAATCCGTTCCTTTCGCTGACAAATGAAGAAACCGTCACCTATCGTTTGGTTGAAGAATTTCCTGATATTCCTGCTGAGGAAGTAACCGCTGCCGCTCATGAAGCCTGGCTGGAAATGAACCGGATGCGCGACGATATTCGCCGCAAAGGTGAAGAAACTTTAAAATATATGGAAGAAAACCACAGACGCGGTATTGTGCTTGCCGGACGTCCCTACCATATTGACCCTGAGATTCACCATGGCATTCCGGATATGATTAACTCCTACGGAATTGCCGTATTAACGGAAGATTCGGTTTCTCATCTGGCACCGCTGGAACGTCCGCTCCGTGTTAATGACCAATGGATGTATCATACGCGGTTGTACGCAGCCGCCAATTTCGTAAAGGAACGGGATGATCTGGATCTGATCCAGCTCAACTCCTTCGGCTGCGGCCTGGATGCCGTAACCACCGATGAAGTTCAGGAAATCCTCTCAAACAGCGGTAAAATATATACCTGCTTAAAGATCGACGAAGTCAATAACCTGGGAGCGGCCCGTATTCGTGTCCGTTCACTGCTGGCTGCTATCCGTGCCGGAGAAAAGAAACAGGAAAAACGGATTATCCGTCCGTCCTCTTTCGAAAAAGTATCGTTTACCAAAGAAATGCGTAAAAATTATACCATCCTCTGTCCGCAGTTATCACTGATTCATTTCAGCATTTTGCAGCCCGCATTTAATGCGGCTGGTTATAATCTGGAAGTATTACCGAACGATAATAAACAGGCAGTTGATATTGGGCTGAAATATGTAAATAACGATGCCTGCTATCCTTCTCTGATGGTTGTAGGACAGATCATGCAGGCATTACAATCCGGCCGGTATGATATCAATAAGGTGGCGGTCATTATGACCCAGACAGGAGGCGGCTGCCGTGCTTCCAACTATGTGGGTTTCATTCGAAGAGCCTTAAAGAAAGCCAATATGAGCCAGGTACCGGTTATTTCCATCAATCTAAATGGTATGGAAACCAATCCCGGTTTTAAAATCACATTTGATTTGGCCCGCCGCCTAACGTATGGTTGTATGTTTGGTGACATTCTGATGAAATGTGTATATCGCATGCGTCCTTATGAAAAAGTGCCGGGATCGGCCAACCGCTTACATAAAAAATGGGATAAAATATGCCAGGAATTCGTATCCGGAAAGCATTTAAGCCATACTCGGTATAAACAGATTTGTCGTACCATGATCCGCGATTTTGATCATTTGCCTATTCATGAAGATATGAAGAAACCGAGAGTCGGTATTGTCGGCGAGATTCTGGTCAAATTCAGTCCGGCCTGCAATAATTATCTGGCTGAACTGCTGGAAAAAGAAGGCGCCGAACCGGTTGTACCTGATCTGGCAGATTTTATGTGTTATAGTTTCTATAATCAGAACTTCAAGCATGAAAAACTTGGATTTAAAAAATCTGTTATTTATGCCGCGAATGCGGGAAATAAACTGATCGACTGGGTACGCAGTGCTGCTAATGAGGAATTCAGGAAAAGTAAACACTTTGAGCCAGCTGCTCATATTGAGGATTTGGCACGAATGGCGGAGCCAATCGTGTCCATGGGTAACCAATGCGGCGAGGGATGGTTCCTGACCGGAGAGATGATGGAATTGATTCATGGCGGAGCAAAGAACATCGTTTGCTGTCAGCCATTTGCCTGCCTTCCAAACCACATCGTAGGTAAAGGTGTTATTAAAATGATCCGTAAATCTTATCCGGATGCCAATATTGTGGCCATCGATTACGATCCTGGCGCTTCAGAGGTAAACCAGTTAAACCGTATCAAATTGATGCTTTCGACTGCGGTTAAGAACATGAATGGTGAGCCGGTGCCAGAAGCAGATATGGATGAGGAAAATCTGGCTGCCTGTGCCTGTGGAGATTGCGGTCATTGCTAATGGGAAAATCAGATTAAAAAATCCTGCTTTGGAGGATTCTCCGCCTGCGGCGGATCGCATCAGCGACAGAATTCCTATGAAACAAGAAACAAAAAATGTGCTTCTGCAAATATCTTTTGTAGGAGCACATTTTTTATTTCATATCCTAATCGGTCATTATTATGACTTTAACAAGTTCTCTGTTTATACGTATGCGACCTTTCCGCTTCATGCAAACTCTTAATGGTATACGCGAATCACACGCAAAACTTTTACAAAATATCTTCCCATCGGGAACTGACGAAGCTGTTCCTGTGTGGTTTTCGTAACCACCACATACAAAATCAGATATACCGGAACAGCTAAAATCACTGCCGCTCCAAGACATATGATCCGTATCGGCAAAACCAAATGGAGACCGTAATATACCAGCCATGCCACAATGGCCATACCAGCGGAAGCCGCTAACGGTTTGGCATAAGCATTTATCAAATCATTTTTATGACCCAAATATTTTTTCAATGAAAAAGCATTCAGTACGCACATGCACACGGAGAATACGAGGCTGGCAATGAGTACAGAAAAAACACCAATCTGCGGAAACAGATAGGAGCACACAGAAACCGTCAACACATTTAAAACTAATGATATGCTGGAATTACGAAGCGGAATCTTTGCCTTACCTATAGCCTGTAATACACCGTTGGTAATGGTGGATAACGCTGAAAAAATAACGGTAACGGAACCAGCCAGCAACAATTTACCAGACAGACTGCTGCTGCCCGGAAATAAAACCCCAACAATCGGATACGCCAAAACGGCCAATCCGGCTGCCGCCGGAATACAAAGAAACATGGTAAGCAAAATTCCTTCATTAATCTTCGCGTTGGCGTTCTCATAATCGCCTGTTGCAAAGCAGCTTGATATCTCTGGCATCATGGCTGAGGAAGTAGCACTGGACAGTGCCAGCGGAATATTAATCAGGGTTACGTAATAACTGCTGTATTCTCCCCACTGACTGCTGACCAACTTACTGTCAACGGCCTTATATGACAAAATATCAGAAAATAATTTTGAATCCAGATAGCTGCTGGCATTGTATACAAAAGTATTAAAAATGATCGGTGTCACGATAAGTATAATCACTTTCATTACTTCGCCAAGAGTTTCTTCCCGTTCTGTCATATCCCGGCTTACACGCCGCAGAATTTTTCTTCGGTTTACGGCATATACGAACCACATAAACAGAAGTCCCATCAGGACGCCGGCGCCGGTACCCATGGTACCACCTGCAGCTCCGTAAATTGCTTTCGTCTTATCGTCCACACCAAAACTTTTAATCAACAACCAGGCAGCCAGAATGCTGACAACCGCATTTACTATCTGCTCCAGAATCTGTGAAATTGAAGTGGGCATCATAGTATTATGCGCCTGGAAATAACCGCGCATTACGCCCAGAATAGCCGATAAAAAGATCGTAGGCGCCAGAATCTGCAGCGCTAAAAGGGCCTCTTGCTGGTTTGCCGGAAGCAGATATTTCCCGAGAAAGAAAGCTACCAGGGCCGCAAGGCCACCTACGATGACCGCATACAGCAAAGCTCCATGAAATACTTTTTGGGCATTCCTGTATTGTTTGAGAGCCAGCCGTTCTGAAACTACTTTTGACACTGCCATCGGAATACTATAAGAAGAGATAAGCAGTAAAATTACATACACACTATTGGCATAACCGTAATATCCCAGACCAACGGTCCCAAGAATTGACCCCAGAGGACTTCGGTATAACAGACCAATCACACGGGAAATTAAAGTTGCCATCATCAAAAAAGAGGCATTTCTTACTAAAGCATCGCCTTTATTCTTACCCATAACGCCTCCTCATCGATTCTCAATCTGCCAGTCAATCGGTTCCAGTCCATGATTGACCAGATATTCATTCGTTTGGCTAAAGGGACGGCTCCCAAAAAATCCGCGATAAGCAGACAGCGGACTGGGATGAGGGGCCTCTAAGATCAGATGTTTCTTATTATTTAACATGCTTTTTTTCTGCTGAGCAGGTTTACCCCAAAGAATAAACACCATGGGACGATCCTGTTGTGCTAATACCCGAATGGCCGCATCAGTAAATTCTTCCCAGCCAATCCCTCTGTGGGAATTAGCCTGATGAGCCCTTACGGTTAATACTGTATTTAATAGCAAAACGCCCTGTCTTGCCCACTTTTCCAAATAGCCGTTATTGGGAATGTAGCATCCAAGATCATCTTCCAGCTCTTTATAAATATTCACCAGTGATGGCGGAATTTCCACATCCGGCTTTACTGAAAAGCAAAGTCCATGGGCCTGACCATCTCCATGATAGGGATCCTGGCCCAAAATCACCACTTTTACCTGATCCAGCGGTGTGAAATGAAAAGCATTGAAAATATCATCGCCAGCCGGATAGATAATACGTTTGGAATATTCTTCTCCTACTGTCTGGAATAGTTTTTTATAATATGGTTTATGAAATTCCCCTTTTAGGGCCTGTGCCCAAGCACCGGTTATTGGCGGCATATCACCACCCCTTTCTCTTTCGAATTTTATAGTCGTACCGGAATATTCCTTTGATGCAAGTACTCTTTTACCTGCCGAATCTCCAACTCCTTATAATGGAACAGAGAAGCGGCTAAAGCCGCATCTGCACCGCCTTCAGTAAGCGCGTCATAAAAATGCTCTAAACGACCCGCTCCGCCGGAGGCAATCACGGGAATGGACACTGCATCAGCGATGGCTCTGGTCAATTTTAAATCATATCCGGCTTTCGTTCCATCCCCGTCCATACTGGTTAAAAGTATTTCTCCGGCACCAAGGGATTCGACCTTACGGGCCCATTCCACCGCATCAAGACCAACGTCAATACGTCCGCCATTTTTATACACATTCCAACCGGAACCATCGTCACGCATTTTCGCATCAATAGCCACGACCACACATTGACTGCCAAACTTTAGAGCTGCTTCAGAAACCAGTTCCGGCCGGTTAATAGCTGACGAATTAATAGAAATCTTATCAGCACCTTCCCGCAGCAATAATTTAAAATCATCTACGGTACGGATTCCGCCGCCTACCGTAAAAGGAATGAACACATTTGCGGCCACTTTTCGAACCATATCTACTACTGTATTGCGATTGTCAGAGGAGGCTGTAATATCCAAAAAAACCACCTCATCAGCGCCGGCTTCATCGTACGCCTTTGCTACGGCCACCGGATCACCAGCATCCTGTAAATTCACAAAATTGACTCCTTTTACCACTCGTCCGGCATTAACGTCCAAACAGGGAATAATACGTTTTGTCAACATACAAAAACTCCTCCCTCCTTAGCCTCAGCCTTATGCAAAGCTGCGAAATTTCTAAGAATCTGCAAACCAACGGAAGAGCTCTTCTCAGGATGGAATTGAGTTGCAAAAACATTACCGGATTCTACCGAGGCGTGAATCAGCGTACCATATTCCGTCGTAGCCGTCACAATCGAAGGATCGGCCGCCTTCAAATAAAAGGAATGTACAAAATAAACATAGGAATGCTCATCTATATTTTTAAACAACCTGCCATCATTGGGAAAAGAAATATCATTCCATCCCATATGAGGAATTTTTAATCCTTCTGTATATGGAATTCTCAGAACTTCTCCTTTTAAAATTCCGAGACCCGCCACACCAGGCGTCTCATCGCTGCGTTCAAACAAAAGCTGCAGTCCCAGACAAATACCAAGAAAAGGAGTCTGTTTTCGAACCACTTCCCGAATCACTGGAACCAGTCCAAACTTGTGCAGGTTTTCCATGGCATCTCCGAAGCTGCCTACTCCTGGTAAAATTACTTTATCCGCAGCCAGAATCTGTTTGGCATCCCGTGTTACACAGACCTCTTCCCCAATTAACTGCAGAGCCTTTTCCACACTCTTCATGTTTCCCGCATCATAATCGATCACTGCAATCATTTGTGTATCTCCTTACCATACCTTTCAAAAAAGTTTTTGAACCTTTTCGCATACACAGTAAGTGTATCACAACTTCGTGTGATTTACCACCGCTATTTCATCGGAAGCTAAAGTCCCGGCTTCTTCCAGTGTAAACCAGAAAGCTACGCCGTTACTGAAATTTTTTACGCCACATTGCTGATTCATGGATTCGATAATCGCTTTTACAATGGAAAGCCCAATTCCACTTCCGCCGTATTCGCGGGTTCTGGCTTTATCTACCTTATAAAACTTAATCCATACTTTGTCCAACTCGTCTTCCGGAATCGTATTTCCCGTATTAAATACAATGGTTTTGACGATTCCCTGATTTGCAATGCAGCGAATATCCACCTTTTTTTCATTCAATGCGTAATGGATGGCATTGGTCAGATAGTTTGTAATGACCTCTTCTACTTCAAATTCATCCCCCCATACATACAAAGGTTCTGTCTGCCTGAATATCAATTCTACGTCGGCCTGCTGAGCAAGCAGATTAGCAGACTGTATGGAACCACGAATCAGTTCTGTCAAATCAAATCGTTCCATTTGTACTTGCTGGTTTCCGAACTCTAATCGATTTAGCGTCAGCAATTTCTTTACCATCTGATTCATCTTTCCGGCCTCATCGATAATAACATCGCAGTAAAATTCACGGCTTTCCGGATCATCATTAATGTTTTCCTGCAGGCCTTCTGCATAACCTTGTATCAGCGCAATAGGTGTTTTCAGTTCATGGGAAACATTGGACAGAAATTCTTTTCTCATCTCATCAATCTGAACCTTTTGTTCAATATCCCGCTGAAGTTCGTTATTTGCCGTTTTCAGCTCCGAAATCGTCTTTTCCAGAGTTTCGGACATTTTATTGAAATTTTCTCCTAAAATGTCAATTTCGGACTTTCCACGGGAAGTATACTTCGCTTCAAAATCAAGATTAGCCATAAGTTTCGAAAGCTGCGTAAGTTCACGAACCGGACGGGTAATTCTGCGGGAAATGAATCCCATCATGATGGCGCCAAGTACCGCCATCGATAATCCAATCATAAGATAAAAGCGATTGGACAAAATCACACTTTCCTTCATGGATTCAATGGGACAGCGAATCAAAAAGGCAATTCCTTCATCTGTCTTTCCATACATCTCCATGAAATCCATCTGTACGACTTCATCTCTGTTTAAAAGAATTGTATAGGAACTGTTTTTTTTCAGAATCTGGTCTCCTTCGGCCTCCAGGCCAGAAACGTATCCAAAAAGGCGTGTTTTTAACCGGACCGCATCTTCCAGGCGTAAATTACTATAAGTAGCCTGAGAATTATCCTGCATATTATAAATGACAGTGGAAAAATTGTTTTTAGAACAAAACCTCGATAATTCCGAATATTCTTGAGAATCATACATCGAAAGTACTTCCTGATAGGTACTGGTTAATGTCTTTTGTTTCATGATTTGGTAATAACGCCCCAGAAATCCCAGATTAATCAGCATGGTAAGCCCAACAAAAAGTGCAATCAAACCTATAAACGCTATAATAATCTGGCTGCTGATTGATTTTTTTATCATCATGATACCTCGAACTTATATCCCATTCCCCAGATGGTTTTGATATAATCACCCTTCTGGCCCATTTTGCTGCGAAGCTTCTTTACATGCGTATCGATTGTTCTGGCATCTCCAAAATAGTCATAATTCCATACATGATTCAAAATCTTTTCACGAGAAAGTGCGATTCCTTCATTCTCCATAAAATAGGATAAAAGTTCAAATTCCTTAAAGCTAAGTTCAATATTATTGCCATCAACAGAAACCAGATGGGCAGTCTTATTTAAGGTGATTCCTCCCAATTCAAGGATATCCTCCTGCTCTCCGTGACCGCTTCTCCGTAAAATCGCTTCCACACGAGCCACAAGGATTTTGGGGCTAAACGGTTTCGCGATATATTCATCTACACCCAGTTCAAATCCCTGTAGTTCATCACGTTCCTCGCCTCTCGCTGTCAGCATAATAATTGGCACGTCCGAATGAGAGCGTATCTCACGGCAAACTTCCCAGCCATCCATCTTTGGCATCATGACATCCAAAATAATTAATGCAACATTTTTTACTTCATAGAATATGTCAATGGCCTCCTCACCATCGGCCGCTTCTAATACTTCAAAATTCTTTTTCACAAGGAAATCACGAACCAATTTCCGCATCCGGCTTTCATCATCTACAACTAGTATTTTCAATTTTGCCATATTGTACCTCCAGAATCATATAACTACTACCAATATATATGATTTTATCTTTATTATCAACGGTTCTATGTCTGATCGTACCGCTTCTCCGGTTTTTCCGGTTTAGTCACTATTTTTCTGTTTCAGATATGCGGCCCTTCCGTCCTCGTAAAGATTATGCCCTTCGCTGTCAATAATAACAACCAATGGCATGTTTTCTACATATAATTTTCGTAATGCCTCCGCTCCTAAATCCTCATATGCAATCAATTCCGCTTTTTTTATACACTTTGCCAGCAACGCCCCTGCGCCGCCAATAGCCCCGAAATATACTCCGCTATATTTTTTCATAGCTTCGATAACCTCCGGCAGCCGGGCTCCTTTTCCTATCATACCGCGAGCGCCTACAGACATCATGGTCGGAGCATAAGCATCCATACGTCCACTGGTGGTCGGGCCCGCCGAACCAATTACCTGACCCGGTTTTGCAGGTGTTGGACCTACATAATAAATTGTTGCATCTACAGGGTCAAAAGGTAATGATTCCCCTCTTTCCAGTGCCTCACACATCCGCTTATGTCCTGCATCCCGTGAGGTATAAATAGTTCCTGTCAAATATACCGTATCTCCGGCATGAAGACTCCTTGCTAATTCTTTCGTCAGAGGCAGCGTAATATATTTTTCCATTAAATCACCTCCGTTTTGTGACGGGTAACATGACAACTAATATTAATCGCACAGGGCATACCCGCAATGTGAGTCGGCAGGGTCTCAATATTTAATCCAATGGCTGTCGTTCTTCCGCCAAATCCCTGGGGTCCTATTCCCAACTCATTAATTTTATTCAACATTTCCACTTCCAAAGCAGCATAAAATGGATCAGGATGAGATGAATTCAATGGACGCATCAACGCCTTCTTTGCCAGCAAAGCGGCCTTGTCAAAGGTGCCGCCAATGCCAACTCCCACCACCATGGGCGGGCAAGGATTCGGACCAGCTGTTTCGACCGTTTCAATGATGAAATCTTTGATTCCCTGTAAACCATGAGACGGCTTAAACATCCGAATTGCACTCATATTTTCGCTTCCAAATCCTTTTGGCCCCACAGTGATTTTAATGTTCTCACCCGGTACGATTTCCGTATAAATCATGGCGGGCGTATTATCTCCCGTGTTTCCGCGCCGCACAGGGTCTCTTACCACTGATTTTCTCAAATATCCCCTGTCATAACCACGGCGTACTCCTTCATTAACAGCTTCTGTCATATCTCCGCCTACCATATGAACATCCTGTCCAATTTCAAGAAATACACAGGCCATACCTGTATCCTGACAAATCGGTACGCATTCTTTATCGGCGATTTCAAAATTTTCAATAATATTATCTAAAACACCCTTGGCAATCTCACCATCTTCGTTGCTGCGATAGTCTTTAATCGCACATTTGACATCTTCCGGTAAATGTTCATTGGCGGCAATACAAAGTCTTTCTACAACATCTGTAATCTGGCTTACTTCAATTTCCCTCATTGGTATGAATCCTCCTTATGGACTCATATTCTATCACATTTTCGGGTAGTATTCCAGCGCTTCTTCTTTTTGAGACAAATGACGGAAATCAAAACGACCAATGCGAGTCCGCACGCAACAGTATAAATTAAAATGGGGGAAGAATCACCGGTTTTGGGACTGGAACTTACCGTGGAAGTTGGTTCATTTTCCTCATAGGTAATAGTAATAACCGGCTGATTTATAAGAATTGTTTGACTGCTATCATCTATATTTTTATGTTCCGCTACTTTTACAGGATGCTCCGTGTCTGTAAGATCATATAATTCTTCAAAAGTAACCAAGGATTTCCCGCCAAGAGAAGAAGCATCAACAGCAAAAGCAATCTGTACATCCATATTCTCGCTCTCTGCCACAAAGAGATGCGTGTTTTTGAGGGTTTCTCCGGCAATCAAAAGTTCCGCATTTTCCTCTTTCAGCATCTGCCATCCGACCAATTGATATGTCGTACCGATTTCCAAACCTTCCAGGGTAACAGTATCAATAATTATCTGATCCGTACTGGCCTCTATTTCCTTTTTGCCTGTGGCCGGATTAGCCGCGTCTGTATGAATGGAAATCAATCGTTGTGTAATCAATACCGTTTGGTCCGCATCTGTTATATCCTTATGTTCCGCCACTTTCTTCGGCGTATCCGGTGTACTGAGATCATATAGTTCCTCAAAGGTCACCAGATTTTGCCCTGCCAGCATAGAGGAGTCAAAGGTAAACTCTAATTGAATTTTCATTTCTTCATTATCCGCCGTGAACGTATAGGTATTATCTACCGGTTGGCCATCAAACAAAAGATTCTCATTCTCTTCCTGCAGCATCTGCCATCCATATAATTGATACGTAACACCGGCTTCCAACCCTTCCAGAATGACGGTGTCTACAACGGTCGTATTTTTACCGGCGATGATGGTTTTGTTTCCCGTACTTTTCTCTGCAGCCGACGTATGAATGGTAATTTCCTTTGTCTGATCGTTCGTCAGCGTACCCAGTGATACGGTGGTAGAATCTTTATAGATACTGACCTCAAAGGACAAAAGATCCATTCCCTGATTGGACTCACAAGCCAATTCTTCGATCCTGTAGTCATCATATGGCAAAGCGCCTCTGGTATCATCTGGAGCGGAATCACCAAACCATACACCATCAGAGGAGGTTTCACCTCTATTGGTATTTGTCGTATGTCTGTTCCAGGATGCCGCTGTGGAGGCTTGTCCATTTCTATCCGTAACAATGATATGGCTTTCTCCCGTAGTCAGGGAAGTAATCCGAAACGGTACGTTGGCAAGGCGCTCCTGGGTTTTATCTGCGACCTTTATCAATTTCAAATCCCCCCGTATAACACGGTCGGCCGACAGATAAGCGTTACCACCGTTCAATACTGTCACATCATCATTTAGACGAATCTGTGTCACATAAATTTTCTTAGTCATATCACTATCGGAGACAGCCTTAATATATGCCCCGTCCAGCAAATAGCCGTCCGGTGCCTTCGTTTCTTCGATAGTGATTGTTCCCAGCGGGAGTATGGCTTTATTATCCCAATAGTAGAGCGCATCGCTCTTTTCGGCTATCACATACTTATCATCCAGATAGCAGATATAATGAACGGAACCGTCATCAGATAACGTTTTACCGGCTGATAACACCCATGTACGGTCGGCTTCGGATGGTATATTATCTTCCGTATAATATCCGTCGTAATACTTTATTGTAAATTCCGCTCCTTCAAGGGAAGCAATCCCCTGGGTTCTCGAACTGTTTGTTTCCTGATCTATTTTTTCGACGGAAACGGCCGCCGAATAATAACCGGGCATATCCTCAAAAATAACTTCCGCAGTCTGATCGGCAGAAACTGTTACGTTTTGGATTTGCTGATTTTTTAAATAACCTTCCGGCGCGGTGATTTCTTTCACATAATATTCTCCGGCATCCAACTCTACCATATTGCTGGCTCCGGCCGTGTCTGTGGTAAGGGTTGCTATTAGCTTGCTGCAGTCCTTATCCGTATATATTCCGAACACAGCACCTTCAAGTGAATAGCAATCATGATTCTCCGAAATCTGTACGGCCGAGGAACGTTTATATAAGATAACATGTCCCTTTGGCGCCCGCTTTACACTAAAACAGGAAAGCACCTGACTTGAGCCTGCGACATACGCATATGCCTGGTCAATGACATATTCGTCCTTTACGGAATCAATCCAGGCTTCAACGGCAGCAATATCCGCAAGTGCATACATCTGATTGATATAACCGGTATCCGCGTTTTGAAATATGTACCATACATATAACTGAGATAATGCGCTGGCTTCACTATACCCTTGTGAATAGAAATAATCCCTTGCCAGGGCAGCCCGCATTACCATATCTTCCGTAACCACTGTCCCTTCCACCAGGGTACCTACCAGATTTTGACGTGTATGTGTACCGGAATGAAACGAGACATTAATTTCTGAACAAAACAGCTGCACACCATTATCACCGTAATAGTTATGCAGTACCTGTGCCGAACCGGAAGACTGTGAAGATACCCCCATAGCCAGCGGCATTTCCGGCAAGCTCTGATTCACAATTTCATCTGCCATTACTTCCGTAAGTTCCATGTTAAAAATCATTATGGAAATCAGTATCATTGCGCATATGGCGCTAGTTATCTTATTTATTATTCTTTTACCCATATTTTTCCTTTTTATTGAAAAAGCGATATTCGCTTGTCTACAGTTCTCCCATATAATTGGTTTTATCGGTGGTGCACGAACAATATTCCAATTACAATATTCTCTCAATACGATTTCTCCATGAACTGTCTGAATAAAAAACTGTGAAAAAGAATTTCCCTGATAATATTATACATCCACTTGAAATTTGCTGCCGCTTTGCAAGCGGGACCGCAAAATATGCCTTGATGATTAGCTGTCTTTTCTTATGTATTTCATTCTCTTCAACTATCTCTTTTCTATAATGATTTTTCCGTCCTCATATCTTATGGTCACTTCCCGATCATCCGGCGTTATCCCCATATCACGAATCCACTTATTGGGTAAGGTAATCCTTGCAGTCTTTGCCCCTTTGCTTGCAGTACCGCCGGAACTGGCAAATGATATCTTCGTATCCCTGACCCGGTCTCCCAATCGGTCATGGTAGGCTTCCAAACGACTTAACTGACGGACATTTTTATCGCTTGAAGGCGTTATCTCTGTCACAAACCTTTGCATATTTTTCGCATCCATTTCCATCATCCTCTCCATTTCCTCATTTGTTACAATATTAAAATAACATATTCGTCCCGAATAGTCAATATATTCGTCCCGAATATTTTTGCTGTCGTGCGGAATTTCATAACATGTCGTACAGTATCTTTTCTAACTTTTTTACTCTTGTCTTGCTTTTATAAACAAGACACAATATCCATTCGTCTCTGATTTCAATATTGTTGTTAATCACTTTTTGTAATCACTTTCTTTATTAAAATTGACACAATTATAAATGCAATGCTTGCAATAGAAAGCCAGATATTAGGTCTATAATTCTGACTCATCATCGCAAAAAGATTAAAATTTCCCAATTTGCTCGTCATCGTAATATTTAGAACATAGTACAGAAGCGGTATCATAAAGGAAACGGGCAGATTACTGGTGATTGCTGATGTAAGCAATCCTATTGCACCTAAAAACATGGCATCAGCAACCGTACCCCCAATCAGTTCAACTGTAATTTCGCAACCACGCAAAAGCATAAAGAGC
>CAYRTA010000031.1:0-19403 GCA_964427045.1 uncultured Hoministercoradaptatus sp.
AGGTTTTTTGTGGGAAAGCATTACAACCGTCTCATCGCCACTATTATCGCCATTTTATCGCCATTGGCGATATTCCTCTTTGCCCCTGTATCAAACCACCATAAGAAGTATTAACCAACCGTATATTTTCATCCCCCAATGAATTTTCTGACCATCACAGGACGCAACACTATGACCCCGTTACCATACTCCGGCCAAATGGGGTTCCATATAGCCTAGTCTGCAGAAATAACTTGTGTCACTAAATTCATCCGTAGAAAAATAACTTTCCGGATAATCATATACCGTGCCGTCTGAATCAATCCAGCGGATACAAGTTACGGCTTCGTGGCCATTCTCATCCTCCAGCGCCATATAATATCTAAATTCCGTACTTCCTGCATACACAAAGGCGAATTGCAGCTGATTATTTTCATAATAATATTCAGCCGTATAGATATCCGCCCCCTCATACAGATCGGCATCGTATGTACCGGCAGGAGCAATAATCTTTGCTATGTTGCCTTCATCGTCCAGATAATAGGTGATTCCATCACTTTTTTCCTGCCTATAGTCTGACAAATGATACTGAATACCGTAATATACGTCACGTATGTGCTCAATCTTATCCTCTAAGGATAAGGAAGCGCCGCTCACATTGCTCGCGGAAGAGGAATCTGGCACAGCGCTGAACGGAATCTCTGTTAAATCGCCCGTATAATTCTCATAGAGACTGGTTGCCTCTGCTACTGCTTCCGGATTATCATAGGCGTAGGATGCAAATACATGTTCCGTATCGCCAACGTAGTCGAGACTGAACGCCTCTTCATTGAAAATATAATAGCGAACGTATACCCTACTGTCTTTTACGTCCCACCACCCAACGTCATAGGCATATTTGCAGAACGGATATCCGGTATGGCACTCATAAAAATGATAGGTAAAGGAATCCGATGTTCTCGTGGCAATGGCCAGCATCGTCCGTTCCTTCGAGTAATATAGCCCCGGCGTATCCCAGTTCTTTATGGAATCCTCAAATACCACATCCTCCGTTTCTTCATCATAACAATAAATATAATAATACAGGAAATCGCCCTTCAATTCTAAAATGCATTCCGGTATTTCATCCCCGTTCACGTCATATATCGCATAATTAATCTCACTAAGTCCCTCTAAGTCCATGATATCCGGCATATGATAGATATCTGCCAGGAAATCCATATAAATGCTTTCATAGACGCCGTCGTCTATGAAATTGTCGTCCTCCATGGTATTGTTGTCCTCTTCGGCATTGTTGTCCTCTATGGCATTGTTGTCCTCTATGGCGTTGTTGTCCTCCATGGCATCCTCTACGGCATCGTTGTCCTCTGTGACAAGCGGGTAAACTTCTTCTTTGGGACTGTCTTCTTTACCGCAGCCCGTAATGGCGCCTGTCGTCACCATACATAGCGTCAGGATAGAAAATTTTAATAGTTTCTTTTTCATCTATAACCTCCCATAAAATCACATTAAGATAAAGATAGCATGAATTCGTCAATGGCACGGACCATGAGACCGGGATGGTTTATGATCTCGCCATGCCCCATTCCCTTAAATGGGTGGCACTCTGCTTTCGGGTATATCTTCTTTATGATTTTCAATGCCTTTTTCATATTGGGTTCTTTTTCTCCGTACCATACGGAAACATGGGCCTCCGGCTTTACCTCAAACCGTTCTATCTCCGAATATAGACCAAGCCCTTCTCTCGTACAATTTTTAAGTGTCTCTAAGGAAATATTTTCGGCCAGGCCCCGAAATTGCCGGGAAAGGGCCTCATCACCTGCCCTGGTGTAGAGTTTCAGCATGAGGGGCATTTTTCCCGCTTTTTGGGCCGTTTTAATGTGACGAATCAGCTTATATTGATTTTGGGGAATAAGCTTTTCCAAAAAGCCTGTCAGGACGCCTAATCTCATATATTGGGGACCACTGAGAATCAGCGCATCGATGCTTACCTTCTGCCGGTTAAATAATTCCGCTGCCGTGGCACTGCCAAAAGATTCCCCGAAAGCAAGATCTATATGGCCTTCCAACTGTTCTTTGATATAGTGTTCCACGGTTCTGGCCGAATCTAAGGCAGTTGTAAATGTCGTGCCTTTTCCATCATAGCCATCCGTACTAATGGCAATTACATGGTACTTTTGTTCCAAAAGAGGTATGCTGTCCTCAAATTGTTTCCAGCACATCATATTGCCCGGAATCAAAAGTATTTTTCTCTTATGTTTTTTTCCAAATTCATATGCTTCCATAGGTAACTGATCCTCGTCATTCCTCAAAAATATTCATCTTCTTGTATCATCATATATCATCATAAAACTCCAAATCTGGTTTTTCAACATGTAATCACAAAGAATCACTGGTTTTTGCCATAACAAAAAGGTATACTAAACAATAACTAAAAAGAATCCTGTGGAGCAGGATTCAGTAATTTTCTGTGAAACAGAACGAAAACGGAGGACACGCCTATGGCTTTTATGACTTGTCATTTTTATAGTTCCACTATGAAGAGAAATACGGCAATTAATGTTATCATTCCTACGCCCCAGGGAAACGAGCAGATTACCGATACCGCCACCCAGGAACGCTATGCCTACGACAAGGGGCTTCCTGTGGTCTATCTGCTGCATGGTGCTTACGGAGACTACTGTTCCTGGATGCGTTTTTCTAATATCGAACGCTATGCGCAGGAACACTGCTGCGCCGTGGTCATGGCATCCGGCGGCAATGAATTTTATCAGGATATGTACCGGGGACTTTCGTACCGGACCTTCTTTACACAGGAACTCCCGGCCTTCATCACCAGTATTTTCCCGGTATCCAAACGGCGGGAGGACACTTTCATCGCTGGATTTTCTATGGGTGGCTACGGCGCGTGGTATCTGGCCCTGTCCACACCTGGTCTCTACAGTAAGGCCGCCAGCATGTCCGGCGCCCTCGACCTGGCAGCTTCTTATGAAAGCGCCAGAAAAGGAAAGATCGATTCCCCGTTTCCATGGAATGAAATCTTTGAAAATCCGGAGGCCCTGGAAGGCAGTGACAGGGATTTATTCTTTCTATATGAAAAATGCAGACAGAACGGGGTAATACCCGAACTCTACCAGGCCTGCGGAACTGAAGATTTTCTCTATGAAATGAACCAGGCAGCCAAACGGCGAATGGAAGATATGGGCGCCGTCATCACTTACGACGAAGGCCCCGGCGGACATAACTGGGATTTCTGGGATCTCCATATCCGCCATGTTCTCGATTGGATGCTAAAATAACCCGAAAACATCTTTCCGCCCTATTCCGGCAAGATGTATTTTACGCCTCTGCCCTTCCCGTGCTGCGCAAGCATATCTTTCTCGTCAATCGAGTCAATTATTTTGACGAGATTTGAATAGATAATGACGAGATATCGTAAAAATATAGGGCGGGAATCCGAAAAACCGGGATTCCCGCCCTGTACTGTCATTTTGAGCAATACCACCGGGGCCAGCTTATGACTCCAGTAAATCCGCTTCTTTCATCTGATCTAAAAATTCATCCAGATCTTTGCCCGCCGTTTCTTCGGTCACGTCAAAACGGTTTACAATCTGCTCCAGGATTTCTTCCCGGCTTTTTTCTTCTTCCAACGCTTTCCAGATCAGAGCCGCAGATGCATCTAAGATAATCATGCCATTCATCTTTAAAGCTGTCTGTCCCACAGGTACCAGCATGGTATCTCCTGCAATTTCTCTCAGTACAAATTCACCTTTTATTTTCATAATTACGCTCCATTCTGCCATCCTCTGACAATTCCGAATACTGCTTCGGGGATCAGTCCGCCGTGTCATAGGTACGCACCATGACCACTTTGCTGTATCCCGCAGAATAATGAGATGGCGTAACGTTCCGTACCTCATTGGCCGTCAGATTCGTCAGTTTGGCTGTGTAAGTGATACCGCCTACATATGTATTTTCCTCTTCCATGTAGAATTTATAGAACAAACGCACGCAGGGAATTTCCGTACCTGTCAGATTGGTAACGCACAGGGAACCGTCTTCATTTTCCGCCACGGAAACCTGATCGGACGCCATGCCAAACTCACCGATTTCTGCCACGTCGGCGCTTACATCCGTATAAGTTCCGCCTGTGTATGCTGTTTGATTGGCTTCCTGTACTACGACAGACGCGCCGGCAGGCACATCGGACAGCTGGAAGGAAAGGGCAGTTCCGTCACAATTCATCGTAATGTTGGCATACTCTACATTGGTGGAACTCTGATTACTTACCACTATGGAAATGACGCCGGATACATCACCGTCACTGCCATCTTCCAGATAAACGCCTTCATAACTTGCAACGTTCTCGATGGTCAGTCCCGTATTGGGAATCGTATAAGGGAAGGAAACAGAGGAACCAGATGAGCCAGAGCCTCCCTGTCCTCCGCTGCCTGTTCCGCCCGCAGACAAAGTACCTCCTACGGCACTGCTTCCTGTTGTCGTGCCGCCGCCTTCTGTCTCTCCTTCACCTTCCGTCGTACCATCCTCAATGACCGCATTCTCACCATCCGTAACTTCGAAGGGAATCACATCGGATATGGCATCCATATTTTGTGTACTGTCATTTTCATCGGTATCGGTATCTTTTGCATCGGAAAGTTTTCTGTTATACAAGAGTGCGATACCGACGATCAAAAGGGCCGCACATACCACAGCAGCTGTTCCGATTATTTTTTTCTTTTTCAACTCAAATTCCTCGCTTTCCGTATCTCCATCTCCACCTGTTTGCAGGCGGAGGGATAACTATGTGCCATCTGGCAGCGATATTCCGGCACGGTATGAAAATTTCCCGTTTCCGTCAGTACCATGGCCGCACAGGCCCTGCACTGATCCCTTAAGCCGCAGGAACTGCAGCGCCCGGGCAGGCGAATACCTGCCGCGAAAGCCGACGCACGGCGCCACGCTTCCTCAAAGCCAATCTGGAATACGTCCTCGACTCCATCGCCTGGCAGCATACCGCAGGGCAAAAGCCGTCCATCCCAGGTTACCCAGAAACTGCATTTACCGGCACGGCAGCGAATACCCTCGCCTTCCGTGTCCATACAATCCTCACCTGGATCTGCCGGCAGGGTCAAATCCTGGGTTTTCATGCGTTCCAGATACCGGTCTTCCCCATTTAGCAGCGACTCTACCTTGGCCGCATAGTAGGCAGCCTCATCGGCCGTAAAGCGGTCATTCCACCCTACCTTTGCGGCATCCCGGCGAAGAGGCGGGAACATATAAGATGTGGCCTGAACTATAAGCTGCTCTCTTTTGGAAAATGCAATAATTTCCTCCAAATCTTCTACGTTATAGGGAGTCAGGCTGCAATTTAATTTCACAATGATTCCGGCGTCTTTCAGCATATGGATAGTGCGGACAGCCTGGCTAAATCCCTTTGGATTGCGGCATAGACGTTCATAGGTAGCGTCCGAAGCGCCATAGAGTGTCATGTTAATTCTGGACGGCGGCGTCTCCTGCAGCCATTCTACTACTTTTTCGTCTATCATGGTCCCATTGGAATTAATGGAAATAACAAATCCCATTTTATGTAAACCAGACAGGATTTCCCTGAAATCGGGGCGGGAAAATGGTTCTCCCCCGGTCAAAAGCAGATATAAAAGTCCCTGTTTCTTTGCTTCGCTTCCCAAAGCCAGCCATTCTTCGGCCGTGCGCAGCGGACGGATTGCCTCCTGCTGTTGCCTGCTCATTCGGACATAACACATCCGGCAGTCCATATTACAAAGCGGCGTCACCTCAAAGGTTCCGCTGAGCGGTACATGATTTCTGGCTGCTTTGGCATGCAGATATTCGGTTACTGGAGGTTCCACAGGAATATTTACCATGATTCTCTGCCCCCTTCTTTATTTTCAAATATGACCGTTTTCGCAAGTGTCACGGCCCCCTGATCGGGCAGGCATTCCAAAAGATACACCGGTATTTGTCCCACCAGAGTTACCAGCAAATTCATCGCCTGCTCCGTAAATGCTCTATCCCAATGATGTATGGTCAATTCCGGATAGAGATACCGGATAGCCTCAGGCATTCCCAAGGGTCTCATATGGTTTTCCTTAGCCTGCCGCAGTACTATAATCGCCCTGACCGGAGCAGATTCATTGCGGTAAATGCCAGATGATCCCGCATAAGGCAATCCATAAGCATTCCATCCGCCATCCTCCCGACGAAGCCCGGCGCGGTCTCCATTGATGATTTCTGCCTGCTCATGTTCCACCCACAAGTCTGCCTGTGTGGATTTTCCGGTACCTGACGGCGCCGAAAACAGAATGCCGTGACCTTGCCACCGGATAAAGGAGGAATGTAAGAGCAGTCCCTGGTGATGAAGCAGCAGCGTATCCAGCGCAATAATATCACAGAGGTTTCTGGAATAGTTTAAATAATCTTCCATCCCCCGCACATACTCACAAATCAGCCGCCGCTCTGCATCCGTATCCCGCCGGACCTTTGCATAGGGCCTCCCTTTGGGCGACGAGCAGTAATATACGCCGGATTCCGTATAATAGCGGTCCACTTCCCAATGTCCGTCACAGGGCATGGTACCTAACTGAGGCACCGGACAAAATAAAATACTCTCGTCGGCCTTTTCTGCGGCCGTCTCAGCCATCCGGATGAAATCAGCAGATTCTCTCCTGATATGCACCGGAAAGGGGATTTCACATAAAACGGAAATCCCGGCAATCTCATATATATATTGCATAGTCATTCTTCCTAAGAAAAGGAGCGGTCAGACCGAAGTCAGACCGCCCCGTAATTATGCCGTAAACGGCAGATTGTTTCGTTCATTAAGAACTAAAGATACTATTGCCACCATTTGGGTTATTATAGCAAACCGCATTGAATTCATCATCCTCGCCCCATTTAACGGTGCAGCCAATATTAGCTTCTGTCCAAACTACCAGATTTCCCATATCCCAGCCGCATGTGGTTTTATTCCAGTGACTAGGTTTGCCCAATGTATTGCCCCCGGCAACAGCGCCGCAGCCTGCAGCAATACTTTGGCTCAGAGCAAAATATTCAATTTGCAGCTGAGGTTTTACATATGTCTCTTTCATTATACTCACCTCCAAAACCGATTAACGGCGACCAAAGATATTCCGAATGCTGCTGAACATATCTTTTACCCATGTCAAAGACCGGGAAGCTGGTGCCGCAGGAGCCTGTTCGGAAACTTCAGGATTATCAATGATTACTTCGCCTGGCTCTTCTGTAACAGTTCCTTCCGACTCAACAGTCTCTGGTTCTGTTACTGCAGGAGTTTCCTCCGCTTCCAGTTCTTCATAAGTAGCTGCTGTTGCAGAATATGCAACCAAAGAAGCACTTCTCATAGCCACTGCCGACTGTACTGCATCCTGTGCATTTGCAGTCAAGATACCTGTATTATCTGCACTTACATTTTCTCCGGCTGAACGAATCTTTGTAACAGACAGTAAGTTATCACCTGTATTCTTAATGGTAATATAACCATTGGTCGGTGTTACTTTATAGTACAGATCAGAAGCATGTCCAATTGTTGCTGTAGCTGCTGAATCGTCACTACCATTGGTCAGGCTGGCAGTTGTTGTCCCATTCGGTGCCTTCAGGCCAACATAGTAGGAATTTTCATCCGCTACACTAATAGAAACACTTTGACCCTTTGACAGATATACTTCATGATTTGGAGCCAGTTTGCCAGTTTCGGTATCTGTATAAGAAGCGGCTACAGCCTGACTATTTTCATCTTCATCAATGAAAGCAACAGAACCTGTATCTAATTTTCCGCGAACCTCTGTAAATACGGCATTGATCTCGTCTGCACCATAAGCGTTCTGAACGGTCTCATCTTCTGTTTTAATCGGGTTATAAACGCGGATACCATCCAAATAATAAGTACAACGATCTCCAGCTGCAGTCGTAACCATCAATGTAACTTTATAAGTTCCATACTCGCCGCTGTACGTAAATGTCGGAATCTGATAATAACCATCGGTTCCATTGGAAAGTGCCTTATTATCGATTGCATAACTCTTAGCAACGCGGTCACCATTGCTGGTTTCACCAGTTACCATAACAAGAATTGTACCCGTTGTTGTATCTGTACGGCTGTAGATATCTACGCCTGTACCAGTAAATTCAAAGGTTGCTTTAGCCTGATTTTTAGAAGAAGCCTCGGCTTTATGAGCACTTCCATCGCTGTATCCGGTATCATCTGCCAAGGTTTTTTCCCATCCCTGTACATCGCCGTTAGCAGTCTCAGTATTGTCAGCTGTTGTACCATCAACTGTCCACTCACCTGTGTATACGATACCTACGGTACCATTATCTTCACTTGTGATAAAGTCATCCTCGTAATATACGTTGTTAGCAGGAATGACATTTACTTTGGACCACAGGTTGCCGTTTTTATTAGCTTCTACGGTCGTTACACTTGCATCAGTGGTTTTTCCAAACGCATAGAAGGTGTCATATCCGTCCCAATTTGTGGTGATTGGTGTATAAGACAGTGTTCCACCGCTTAAAGAAACATTACCATATGTACCAGTAAGAGAAGCATTTGTATTGTCCACCTTAGCCGGAACAGCGATAACTGCGCTTGTTGTCTGACCCAGGTCAGTCAACGCTGTTGTCTTTGCATAGTCTAATACATAAGACTTGCTGGTCAAAATTGTGGTCGGCTGCGGAAGTGTAACAGCAGGTGTATCTGCATCAGCTGCATAAATTCCGGAAGCGCTATCATTTGTAGCAATTACACTATTTGTAACGGACTCATCAGACGGAACCACACCAGTAATCTGTACCTGTAAGATTTCACCTGGATGTCCTTCGGCTATGTATTTATTAGAATAGTCAAAGCCCGTTACTGTAGCGGTAATTCGATCATCAGCAATTTCCGTCGTTAAGCTTTTAGCAGTTTCAGTTTCTGAGCCTTTTACAATCGAGCCGTTGTTTACTGTCCCTTCATAGGTCTTAACTGTAATCGCTGCAGTTTCTGGCATTGTAAGGCCATTGGCCATTACATCTTTCAATACTGAGTCTGCATTCAACGTAACACTGGTTGAAGGAGTCGCAATACTTTCAGATATTTTCTGGAAGATTGCTGTCAAAGAATCGCTGTCACTGGCCGTCAAATAATAGCCCGAACCAGTTTTTTCATAGTTAGCACTGATTGTCCATCCGCGATATCTTGTCTTTTGACCGTAGTATCCGTTCTCATCGTACGAATACTCTGTCAGACCGATATCTGCTGCGGATTTATAATTACTTGACAAGTAATTCAGGAAGCGGTTTCCGGCAGGAATATCTGCATCCTTAGAATAGTAAGTGTTATTCGACTTAGTAAGATTACTACTGGTGTACCAAGTATAATTAGCTGCTCCTGCTGTACCTGATGTTGTAAATCCACTGGTACCATATAACTGGTCAACATTAGCACCGCTAAAAATACCGATTGTATATATGGTTACACCACTTTCTTTCAGTGTTTTTGCCGTTGCAATTGCCGGATTTGCAATAGATGTAGAAAAATGATCGGTACCATTTGGCGCTGGCATACCATCTGTAAATACAATAACAATTTTATTACGTTCTGCATTCGTTCCGTTATAGGAATTATCATTCAGCAAATTGGAGGCATTTGTCAGACCAGTATTAACGTATGTATCTCCACTTGGAGCCCCCAAGTTGTTAATAGTAGATTGCAAAGCAGTCACTCCGCTTGCATCGACGGTTGTCCAGCCCTTTTGTGTAGTCGCAGAAGTGCTAAATGTTACGATGGCCATACGGTGGTCGCCATCTTCACTGTAATTCGCTCCTACATTTGCAATGAAAGTAGCTGCCGCGCTTTTCATAGCAGCTTGTCGCGTATCATCGTCATCATATGCAGTATCACCAGAGAAATCCTTTTTCATAGAAAAAATTACAATTTAGGTGTATACGCGGAGATTAAGGATGCGGTTGCTGCAAGGAAAGCCGCTGAGGAGCAGATTTTTGGTGAGTTTTTAACGTGGTACGGCGAGACATATGGCGAGACATATGAGCCGGAAAAAAGGGGATCTTGACGGGTGAAAAAGGTAGTAAATAAGCGGGCCGCAGTTGTGGGTGTGATTATCCTGGCAACAATTTTGTTTTTTGGGTTTGAACTCTATCGTTCTAAGTATGCCCTTGTGAGCACCCATTACACCATTACAGATGAGCGAATCGAAGAACGAATCCGCATGGTCCAGATTACGGATTTACATAACAGTGAATTTGGTACGGACAATGAAAAATTAGCCGCGAAGGTGGAGGAAGAGGAACCGGATTTAATTTTCATTACCGGGGATTTATTGGATAGCAGAGAAGAGAATACAGAAATAGCCGTAAATCTCATCCGCAGGCTGGCCGGGTCAGCTCCGGTCTATATTTCCTATGGAAATCATGAGCAGGAATATATCTCCTTTCCACAGTCGCAATGGCAGCGCCACAGCACCACGCCGCGCCGCTTTTCCTCCGTTGGCTCCACTGCCACAATCTTTCCGGATCGCATGCCCGTAATGTCTGTTTTCCGGCTCTCCCCACGGGCACAGCCACAGGACGTATAAAATTTTCTGAGTAAAAGTATGTCTCTTCGAGTGACCTCATTTCCACAGTCACAGCGACATAAATATTCATGATCCCCGGTCCGCCGAAGCACCAGCAGCTTCCCAAAGCGCCGGCCAGTCAAATCCTCCGCCGCCTTACCACTCTCTTCCAGCCTCACCGCAAGATCAATCTTCTCTTTCATTGGCATAGTTATCCCAGTGAATCTGCTTTGGAATAATCAACAGGCCATTGGTAAACATTTCCGTGCTGCTTGCCAGCGAGAAGTCCAACAGCCAGATCAAAGGAAAAATCTGGATAACAGCCACAATACTGAGAACAATCCATAAGATTGGTTTCGAAAATCTATGTGCTTTCTTTCCTGCCATTATGCCTGTACCCCCTTTTCTTTTGCTTTCTGCAATGCCTTGATTTTCTTTTCATCCCGGTCCTCAAAAATCTTATTTAAAAGGACGGTTGCCAACAGACAAATGATGATGAAGACAACGCCGATCGCATTACCGTAACCGTACTTATAGGCTTTAAATGCCTGCTGGTACAGATAGTTCGCCGTAAACTGAGTGCTGTTGTTCGGTCCGCCGTTGGTCAGCAAATATACCGTTTCCATCTGCTTCAGGGCCGAAATCACTGCCATCGTCACATTGACCTGAATGACCGGCTTCATCAAAGGCAATGTGATCTTAAAGAAAGTGGTTACCTGGTTTGCGCCGTCGATGGCGGCTGCCTCATACAATACCGGGTCAATGTTCTTGATACCAGTATAGTAGATCAGCATACCCCAGCCAAAACCATGCCAAACCAAAACAATCAATACTGCCCAGATGGCGGTTTTGGTATCAAACCAGTTGATGCCGCCCTTTCCGCCAAAGGCTTTGATAATATTATTCAAAAGACCATAATCCGGATTGTAGATGAATTTCCACAAATAAGCGATTACCGCTACGGAAATAACGTTGGGAATAAAGTATACGCACCGGAAAAAGTTTTCGCCCTTTCCGCCCAGCTTATCCAAAACAGCCGCCGTAATCAGTGCCAGCGGATGCTGGATAAAGATAAATCCGATTGCCAGGTACAGAGAATTTCGCAATGCGATTCCAAAGGTTTTATCTTGGAATAACGCTTTGTAGTTATCTAATCCGATCATATTATAAGACCCCATACCGGAATAATCGGTAAACCCGTAATATACGCTCAGGCAAATCGGGGCCAGAATGGCGAAGAGGAATAATAAAATTCCCGGCAGCACCAAACTTAAAATCACAAGCTTATTACTATATAGTTTTTTCAAAGGTCTGCTCCTTTCTAGTTATGCTTCATAACCAGCCAACCAATAGTCTTTTCCATCAATTCTTCCTCTTTTGAAAAGCACGACCGCCAGAAATCATGTTTTCTGGCGGTCCAGGGGGACTTCTATACTGTTACTTTATTTTACTTGCATGACGCGCCAATGTTCGCAAGGAAATCATCAATAGATACTGTTCCGTTTGAAACACCCTGGATTTCGCTTTCAATGCTTGTCTTGAATGCAGACGGGCCGCAGTCATTGATCGGCGTTCCTGACAGATTGGTGGAAGCCGCTAAGGTATCTACAATCTGTTTCAGAAGTTCGGACTCATCACCTGTGATGAAATCGTCCTGATTCTGTGCGGACAGACCAACTCCATTTTCCCATCCATATTTAGACAGTTTATCCGGCTGATACATATAGTTCAGGAATTTAATCGCTTCCTCTTTTACTTCGGATTTTGCTGATACCGCATATCCGCCGCCGTTCCATGCAGAGATATCGGTAGCTGCTGCCTTACCGCCTTCTACAGTCGGCATGGTAAATACACGAATGTTGGTACGAATATCTTCGTCAATATCCTCATTGGTTGCCATAGCGGTTTCCCAGCTGCCCATGTACCACATAGCTGCCTGGCCGTTGGTGAACAGATTCTGGGATGTTGCATAATCCTGTGAATCGTAACCAGTCTGGAACAGACCGGCATTTGCTGCGTCGATCAGGAGCTGTGTTGCCTGCTTAATTTCCGGAGCTGTGAAGTCGCCGCTTGCTACGGCGTCACTTACGATCTGGGAATAATCGTCACCGGCGATCTGATACATCAAATCAGCCAGATATACGGCCAGCGGCCATCCGTCACGATGATAACAACTGGGAAGTACCTGAGACATACGATGATTTGCTGGCTCTGGGTGCTGAAATTAAGGAAGCAGGAATCATTCCGATCGCCATGGATGGCGAACATCTTCTGGTTGTAATAGAATACGGCGATATCCGTATTTCTCGGCAGACCATAAAGTTTTCCGTCATATGTATAGCCGTTCAGAGAACCTTCTACAAAACCGTAATCCGCGTAATCATCCTGATTCAGTTCTTCCAGAATTCCTGCTTCCACTACTTCATCCAGGAATGCCGGCTGGCCCCAGATACTAACCACATCCGGCATACCTTCCATGGAATATGCTTTGAATTTGGTCTTGTAATCTTCGTCATCCAGTGCCTCTACTTCAATCTTAATGTTCTTATTTTCCGCCATATATTCATCGATGATGGTCTGCTCTACCAGACCCTGTCCGCTCTTTCTATCCGGCAAATTGGAAAACATCTTAATTGTAATCTGGTCACTATCACCACCGTTGGATGCTGACTGAGAATCTCCGCCGCCGCATCCCATGACGGTTGTCGCTATCATTGACGCAGCCAACACCGTCGTTATTATTTTTCTTTTCATATCTCATACCTCCCGTTTTCAATTTCCATCTCTTCGAAGCGCTTCCTTGATGATTGCATTGTATCATTCCGCCGGATATAAAAAAAGTTGGTAAAATTTCAAAAAGGTGGAAGATTTTCGGAATCTCTTAGGTCATCAGACAGCACCTACGTTCTATCTTTTACCTGTACTTCCTTCGGAAAGACGTCATCCCGAAATCCTTTGAAAACCGGCTGCCGCAAAGCATTCTGAAGATTCGGCATATATTCCACCACACATACGTGATCGGGCTCCACCCATACTGCCTCTTCATTTCCTGCAGGAAATATACAAAAAGGATTTTTCCCGTTGGGTTCCAGCATTCCAACCACCTCCCTTGTTACCCCGGACGTCACATGACCTTTGTACAAAAGCATGTCCCCACGGTATTTTGCGATAATCAGGCTGAATGTATGCTGCCCTTTCTGAATATATCCGGCGGCTACATATTCCTCATCCGCCATCCGCTTAAATTTCACCCAGTCTTTCGTCCTTTTTCCCATTAGATAGAGGCTATCCTTGCGCTTTGCAACAACCCCTTCCAGTTTTCTATCTTCTGCCGCCTTATAGAGTGCCACGCCCCGGGTCTCCACATAACGGGATACCGCAATCTTCGTATTTTCCAAAACCAACTCCGAAAGATGCCTCTTTCTTTCCAGGAGTGGTTCCCATACCAGCTCCCGGTTTTCCTCATAGATACAGTCAAACGCCACGAAAGAAGCCGGATACCGGGAGGCCTCCAATTCTATTTTAAAGCGGTCCGTAAGTAATGTCCGTTTTTGAAGCCGGTAGAAATCAGGTACTCCATTTACGAGTACCGTCACTTCCCCATCCAAAATACAGCGCTTTCTTACATTTTTATAAATGTCCCCCAATTCCGGGAATTTGGACAGCATCTTCAGATTTCGCTTATTGCGCAGATCGACGGCATTCGGATCCACATAGGCAAGACAGCGAAATCCATCCATTTTGAGTTCAAAAATATAATCCGCATCATCAAAAGCATCCATCTGCCGGGCAATCAGCATAGGACTTGCACTTCGCATTTCAAACAAATTCCTATCCATCATGCAGTCCCCGTCAATTGCTTCCTTCCGCTCTGATCCGGATTTTTTGATAATTCCAGACTCTTTTGCAGCGCCTCCATCAGGTCAATCACATTAGAGGGACCTTCGGTATCCACGGTTACAATCTCCTGTCCCTGTATTTTTTTCATAATCGCCTCCCGCAGTCTGGCCTGATACTCATCCCTGAATTCCTCCGCCACAAACGGCCTGGTCATGTTCTCGATCAACAGCTTTGCCATATGCAGTTCATTTTCATCCAATTTCATTTTGGGAACAGACTTTGGCATGACTGCAATCTCATCAAAATAGAACAAGGTTTTCACAAGAATCCCCTCTTTCGTGGGATACAACACCAGCAGTTTTTCACTGGTTCCCATCACAGTCTTTGCTATGGCCACCTTCTTTAAGGACAACAACGATTGCCGCAGCAGCTCATATGCCTTTTCCGCCCCCGTATCCGGAACTGCGTAATAATCTTTTTCATAGTAAATCATATTGACTTCCGACATTCTGGCAAACTGAATAATATGGATGGTCTTATCCTTCTTCGTTTTAATCCTTTCCAGTTCCTCATCCGTCATAACCACATATTTATCCTTTTCATACTCATACCCCTTGATAATATCCGAACTGGATACCTCCTTCCCACAATGAGAGCAATATTTTTTATATTTAATCCGTGCCTTGCTCTCCTTATCCAACTGATTAAAATGGATATCATTATCCACAGTCGCTTTATACATACCGATGGGAATCAACACCAGCCCCATCGAGATACTTCCTTTATGTGCTGCCGCCATTTTTCCGCCTCGACCTCCTTTTTGATACTAGTATCTTCTGACACCAATTTTCTATACACTGCAAAAAATCAGGCAGCCGAATCCATTTGCTGCAAAGAAATACCAAATTTTTTAGTTGTAACTATTGACACTACGGTAAGCAGTTGTTATACTCCAGTTGTAATAAGAAAAATTACAACATCTTTCCGGCAATCCTCCCTGGGAGTTTTGAGGCCGAAAGCTGATAAAAACATATTGATCTTCAGGGCGGGGTGTAATTCCCCACCGGCGGTATAGTCCGCGAGCCGCAAGGCATGAATCGGTGTAATTCCGATACCGACGGTATAGTCCGGATGAAAGAAGATGTAAAAAGCTCTGGAGTCCGCATCTCCAGAGCCTTTTCTTATTCTATAATAAAATTCAAAGGAGAGTATTTTTATGAAAGCAAAAACAAATCATGCAAAAGTGATCGCCTTTATCGGGATGTTGGGCGCACTATCCGCCATTCTGATGTCCATCAATGTCCCGCTGCCCTTCGCGCCGACCTTTCTGAAATTCGATATTGCCGAGTTACCCGCACTGTTTGCCGGCTTCTTTATGGGACCGGTCAGCGGCTGTACCGTAATCGTGGTAAAGATCGTGCTGAAGCTGCTGCTTCAGGGAACAGAAACCGCTTTCGTGGGAGAACTTATGAATATCATTGGCAGCTGCGCCTTTGTACTGCCGGCCTCCCTGATTTACAAATTCATTCATACCAAAAAAGGAGCGGTGCTCAGTCTGAGCCTTTCCACCGTACTGGTTAGCATTATTGCTATTTTCCTCAACGCCTATATCGCCTTCCCCATGTACTCCTCCCTTTATGGAATACCTATGGAAGCCATCCTGGAAATGGGTTCCTCCGTCAATCCATTGATTCACGACAATATCACTCTGATGCTGTACGGCGTGCTCCCCTTTAATCTGGTGAAGCACGGCATTACCTCACTGGTAACCTATCTCGTTTATAAACGGTGCGGAAATGCCCTGCGCGGTCTGCTTAGCGTTCGTAAGCCGGCATCCGCCGCACAATAACAGGAGGTGTTTCCATGACAAAATTTTCCTGGATGGTTCCCCCGGAGCACATCCCAGAAGAGAAAATCACAAAACGGGAGAAAGCAGATGTGGTCATTATCGGCGCGGGCCACGCCGGAACCTGTGCTGCCCGGAGTGCGGCAGAAGCCGGAGTCTCGGTTATCGTACTGGAACAGCAGCCGGAAGAAAAACAATGGATTTTGGGGATTGGCGAGATCGGCCATATCAATTCCCAATGGCAGGCCCGGCATGGCCTGCCGCCCGTGGATGTGGAGGAATTTGTAAACGATTGGCAGCTTCGTACCAACAACCGCTCCAATGTGCGCCTGATTCGTACCTATGCGGAAAACTGCGGCGACTGCTTCGACTGGTTCATAGAGCCCCTGACGCAGGAAGAAAAAGATGGAATCCACCCTGCCCTAACACCACCCAGTCCCAATTTTCCCCGCACCCTGAATGGGCTGAGGGCATGGCCTGGCACACCGAAAATGGGCATTGCGCTGCAAAATAAGGCAATAAAAGGAAATCAAAAGCTGGCAAAAGAGCAGGGGGCGAAGTTCTTTTTCCACACCCGCGCCTGCCAGCTGACCAAAGACAATGGCCGTGTAACCGGCGTAGTGGGACAACTTCCGGACGGCAGCTATTGTCTCTTTGAAGCACATAAAGGTATACTCCTGGCAGCCGGTGATTACAGCAGAAATGAAGCTATGTGCCGGGACCTGCTGACGGAGGCCGCTGATCTGATTGATGAAGGAGACTGGAGCGGTCACGGCTGGGACGGCAGCGGCATCCGAATGGGTGTGTGGGCCGGCGGACGGCTGGAACCCCGCTCCCATGCCGCCGTAGGCGGAAACTATTCCTTCCCTGGTTTCGATGTACTGGGCTCTACCGCCGTTTTGCGGGTAAACAAACACGGCAGGCGCTATTCCGACGAGGGCTTCGGCACCCATATCCTGGCCGCTCTGGCCGGAGCCAAACAGCCCAACGGGATGCTCTGGGGCGTTTTCGATGACAACATCCGAAAACAGATTACCTATCAGGCGCCCTGCCACGCAGTATTTGACTACACCGACCCAAAAGAACTCGCCGAATTGGATGAAGCCCTGGAAAAAGCGCGGGCCAACAAGGGCAAAGCCACCTACAATCAAGACATGGCAGGAGCCCGCCGTCCTCTGTATTGCGCGGATACGCTGGAGGAACTGGCTGCGCAAATGTTTGAACTCCCTAAAGACCGTACCGCTTTTCTGGAGGAAGTGGCCCGCTACAACGAGTTATGCCGTATGGGACGGGATGTAGATTTCGGTAAAGACCCACACCTGCTTCATCCCATTGAAACGGCACCCTTTTACGCCTGCGGCCAAGTCAAAGACAGCCACAAACCCGGCGGTCAGTCCCTGAAATTGCTGGTAACCGTCAGCGGTCTGCTGACAAACGAACACCAGCAGGTGTTAGATGCGGACTTTGAACCCATCCCCGGCCTGTACGCCACCGGAAATTGCTGCGGCGGCCGATTTGGTTTTCAATACACGACCTCTCTGCCAGGACAGAGCATCAGCATTGCCCAGACAATGGGTCGGGAAGCAGGACGTTGGATTGCCGGAATTTAGCATACTCATAAAAAAATAAGACACGTTGAACGCAATCGTCTGAACTGCATTCAACGTGTCGTTTAAATTACAAATACCCTTTCATACTTTTCTTGCTATATTAGTATTCAACAATTATGTTTTATGTATGTCTTATTTGTTTTATACAATCACACATCTTTAACAGTATTACCTCAAGTACCATAACAATGACAAATACCATTGGTTGCCAAATTAAAGGAAAATTTTCTGTTTGTGTAATATATAATATAGGTCTTATAATAAGTTGTTCATGAGTTCCCATTACAATTAAAGAGTTTCTTCCAAACCATCGTAGAAATGAATTTTGTATTCTTTGCGATATACCTATTATAAACAAAGTTCCGGAAAAACCACCCAACACATATAACAGCGGGTTATTACATATGCAACTAACCAAGCTAGTTCTACCATTTGTAATTGTTATAATAATAGTGACAACAGCTGCTAAAATTGTGATTCCAGAATTCTTATATTGAAAAATCTTTTTAAAAACGTTTCCAATAACAACAAATACATATCCTATACAGCATCGTGCAAATACCAAACTAATATGTCCATCAACATAACAGGGAATACCAAATCCAAGAATTGCAGAAATAAAAACAGTCAAATAAATTAAGATATTTTTTCTGGTTTTACATAAAATGAAAAATAATACATCTGCAAAAAATATTGTAGGTAAAAACCAATCCACCGGATTACTGCATCGGAAGGTTATGGCGTTAAAAACTGCTCCCTTCACATTCATATAATCGGTTCCATAAAGAAACATTTGATATACAGCACCAAATGCTTCAAAAATAATATATGGAATCACAAGTTTCTTAATCTTTCGAATTAAATATTCTTTCCAAGACCTTTTATAAAGCTTTTCCATATCACTAAGCATTCCGCTTATCATAAAAAAGGCAGGCATATGAAAAGTATAGATTATTGGTCTCAACACAAATGTTGTTTCATATGTTGTTATATGACCAATAATAACAAGGATAATTAGAAGTCCCTTTGCAATATCATAATAATCAATTCTCTTTGTCAAATCTCATCATCTCCTTTGCTATCATTCTAACCAAGGATTCCGAGCACTCACCTATTTTTCTTGCAAAAACATAATCACAATCCATTATTTTTGCATAATCTGATTCATCTAATACCGCTGGGCTGCTTCCATTTCTAAACTGCCAATCTGTATATCTCCTATTTTTACAGATTACATTTTCTTTATATGGTGAGTTCATAATAATAGTTTGAAAGAAAAATTCTTCGGGTATGGTGATATGTTTTAAAGATTTTTTCAATTCAAGGTGGCGGTTAAAATAATCCAAAACATATAAAGATACTGCTTTGGGCATAGATAACCAAATCATCCCTTTATAGATTTTTGAAAATTCTCCTATATGCCCATTTTTATTAGTATGTAATTTAGAATATACTGTATTAATATACCTCACCAATTGTTTTCGAACATCCATATTGGAACTAAGGATCTTTTTATAATATCTACTTTTTATTTCT
>CAYRTA010000032.1:0-18926 GCA_964427045.1 uncultured Hoministercoradaptatus sp.
AAATTCCCGGCAAAGAGGAAATTCCTTGACCGTTTCTTTCTGGAACTTCCTTTCGAACTGGTCTACACACCGAAAATGCTGGATTTGAATGAGTTCCCGGAAATGCGTGATACAAAGGATTCCCCCATACTGGCAACGGCAATCATGGAGGGTATTGACGTATTCGTGACGGGAGATAAGGATTTTCTGGTTTTGGATGTGGATATGCCGGAAATTCTCACGATGGCAGAATTTCTGGGAAGATATTAGGAACATGAGGGCAGGCAGTGTATGGAAATAAAAAGTACGCTGTCTGTTTTTCTGCCTGATCCTATCCAATCCAAAAATCAAGACTAAATTTTTATTTCTCATTAGATTGAAAAATTAGAAAATTGAATTATAAAAGTAAAAGGTAAGCAGTGTTTATTACAGAAAATAGCGCTGCTTATTTTTTATGCGGAGAATCAAAAAATCATAAAAATTTGGGGAACAGGCTATTTTTTGCCCTCTGAAACCTGTGATTAGTGAGGGGATATTTTTTGAGAGGAGGTGATTACCAATGGGACTGACAAAACAGGAGCAGGAAACCGTCATAAACTTTGACAACGGTTCGCATACGGCAAGCATCTACACCGCCAGTCCTCAGATGATACGGAGACTGGATGCGCTTGCGACGGCTTACCCGGAACATTACCGGGTAACGGCGGAAACGGAGGTGTCAAAGACGTATTCCTGCGACAAAAAGCTCATAACCTTGCGGAAACCAAGAAAGCAGAATGAAACGCATAGGCAATGGGCGAGCGAGCGGATGCGGCAGCAAAATCTCCAGAAAAAGACGAGGATTTCCGCTGATAATGACACGCAGGAGTGACACTCGTGCGTAAAGAAAAAACCAAGAGAAAGATAGTAGCAGAAAGGACAGATGGATATGAAGAAAATAGAACAGGGCAGCCCCGGCATGGACAGGACGGCAAAAATTCTGGAACAGGCAAAAGCCAGATACGAGGAAGAAAAACGGAAAGCCAACGCAAAGCGTAGGAAAGCAGAGAACTTATGGGCAGGAAATGTAAGCAGTACCAGCGGGCTGTATCCGTCCACAAAGGCTTTTCGTGCCGTCGGTACTGCGCCGTTTCCCGCAGCATAACAGAGGGAGGACGTTATGGACGGGAAAGCGGTAAAATACGCCAGCACGAGGTTCGGCATCGTCAAACGGAGCAAAGGGCAGTCAGCCATCGACCATGCCTCTTATATCAGCCGGAGCGTGATCGTGAGCGAATATGGCGGGCAGACCTACCACCCCAAATACCATGAGGATTTAGTGCATTGTGAAATCAACCTGCCGGAGAACGTACCGGAGGAATGGAAAGACTGGGCGGCGCTGTGGAACAGCGTGGAGATGAATGAAAAAGCGAAAAATGCGCAGCTTGCGAGGACTGAAATTGAAAAATTTGAAGGAAAAAAGGAGCAGAAAACGGCGTAGCAGGGAGAGTGCTCCGCAAAATTCGGCAAAGGGGTTTTGCGCCCTAAAATAGGAGACAAAAAAAGGAAGAGACAATTCCGCAGAGGATTCAGGACTCAAATAAGCCCGAATTCTCAGGGATTGCCTCTTCCCTGCATGTCAGGGGTTAAAAATCGGTATTATCCGACACCCCCTTTTTCTGTGTGAAAGCGTTATTGGATGCGCTTACCGGCCCATGGCTATTTTGCCGGAACGTTCTTTGTCGCTCTCTGATAGAGCAGCCAGGCGATGACGGCAGAAAATAGTTCCGTGATCCAGAACGCATGCCATACACCCGTAATTCCAATCAGACGGCTTAAAACGAAAGCGGCAGGAATGATCAAAAAGAGATAACGGCACAGAGAGATCAGCAGGGAGGGAAATCCCTTGCCCAACCCTTCCAGAGAGCCGGAGGATACGATGGATACGGAGGATACGATAAACCCGGCACTGATGATGCGAAGTGCGGACGCACCGATCTGAATGGTTTTGGTATTTTCCGTAAACAGGCAAATCAACCGGTCCGGGAACGTAAGGCACAGACAGGTACCTGCAATCATGATTGCAATGGTGATACGTAAGGTGGCAGCATAGATCGCCTTTACCCGTTTGAGTTCTCCGGCGCCGTAATTATAGCCAATCAGAGGACGGATACCTTGAATCAGTCCGTTGGCGGATAAATAAAGAAATGTCTGTAATTTATAATAAATGCCGAGGATCAGTACGTAGGTCTGCCCGTAAACGGCCAGAATCGCATTCAGGGCCGAAACCAGAATGGAAGGAAGGGCCAGATTCAGGGTGGCGGGAATTCCTACGGAATACAATTTGGCGGTCAGCCGGAAATCCCAGGAAAGTCCTTTCAGGCGGATTTTGACCGGAATCGGACAAAACAGGTAAAAGAGCAGGTAAATGACCAGCGTAATAACCTGGCCAAGTCCCGTCGCGATGGCGGCGCCGGAAATGCCCATGGCCGGAATGGGACCCAGTCCAAAGATTAAAACCGGGTCGAGGATAATATTTACGATACAGCCAATCATCATACTGATCATAGAAACCGTCATTTTTCCCACAGCCTGGAATAATTTCTCGAAATACAGGCCAAGGGCGATAACGATGGCAAAACCAAAGACGATGTGGGAATAACGAAGTCCCAGCCGGATGGTTTCTTCATCAGAAGTAAAGGACCGCAGAAAAGAGGGTATGACAGAGATACTGATGACAGTCAGAATCAGTCCGTGGAGACTGCTGAGAAGAAGTCCCTGGGCAGCGGCCTCATTGGCCCTTTTATGCTCCTGGGCTCCCAGGTAATAAGCGATCACCGCGTTCATACCCACACCAAAGCCGATGGTGACGGCATTGATCATATTTTGTATCGGATATACCAAGGACAGAGCCGTCATGGCTTTTTCGCTGATTTTAGCCACGAAAAAACTGTCAATAATATTATACAGAGAGCTGACCATCATTGATACTATCATAGGCAGCGACATGGTAATTACTAATTGCATCACGGGTTTTTCTTTCATATAGGTTTGTTCCATCCGAATGTTTTCTCCTCTCGTTGCTTTCCTTTTTTGCTTCATGGGAAACTGTATTGTGCTTAGAACAAAATGAAGCGCTTTCTTATGAAACAATCATAACCACCGGCTTAGCCGGTGGTTTGCTCACGCCCTATAAGGGCCTATTACCGGCAAAGCCTAAAGGTTTATCGAAAAAGATTCCACTTTTGCAAAATCTGCTTTGCCACCCTACAGGTCATTTTTTCTTTGAAAATCTTTACACTATTGGCTTTCGCTTAACTTCTTCTCATGTTATAATTTATTTGCTCATACGAGTCAAAACTCCTTTGTTCAAAATGTGGTTGGCGAACCAACATTCTTGTAATATTGGAGTTTTTTGATGTAAGCTAAAGCGACCGTTGTCACACCTGCATAGCAGGTGGTTTATTAAAAGACTGCTATACAAATAAAAAAACGCCATACAATCACGAAATTGTATGGCGAAAATAGACAGTGTCTAGAAAAATCCATAACCACGACGGGTTTTAGGGCTTCATCATAACGCAAATTTTTATAAAAGTCAATTCAAATGATAAATTTTCATGATAAATCTCCCGAACGTTAGCAATACTCAGCTTTATAAGACCAAATTTTCCCTAAATTTTACTGTTCATATGAGGTATTTGGTGATATTCTAATAATGTTATGGAAGAATCAGATGAGTAACAGCCTGACTGGCTGACAAGTATAGTACCATAACGATATTGTAGTAGGAAAGGGGAAAGCATCAAAATGAAATATGTATTGAAGCATATGGAGCAGTATAAGAAGCAAAGCATTTTGGCTCCGTTGTTTAAGATGCTGGAAGCACTATTTGATTTGTTTGTGCCTCTTGTGGTGGCAAACATCATCAATATTGGAATTGGAAAGAATGATAACGGTTATATTCTGCGGCAGTGCGGCCTGTTGGTTGTTCTGGCCCTGGTAGGAATCGCCTGTAGTTTTACGGCCCAATACTTTGCGGCCCAGGCTTCCGTAGGATGTGCCGCCAAATTACGCCGGGAATTATTTTCCCATATACAGCGCCTGGGATTTTCCGAAATTGATACGGTGGGAACCAGTACCCTGATTACCCGTATGACCAGTGATATCAACCAGGTGCAAAACGGAATTAACATGACATTACGTCTGCTGCTGCGCAGTCCCTTTATTGTATTTGGCGCGATGATCATGGCCTTTACCATTCAGGTGAAGGCGGCGCTGATTTTCTTAATTGCCATACCACTGTTGTCTTTGATTGTTTTTGGAATTATGCGTATGACGAATCCCGGTTATAAGGCGATTCAGGGAAAACTGGATCAGGTTATGGGAATCACCAGAGAGAATCTGACCGGTGTCCGGGTGGTCCGTGCTTTTGGTAAGGAACAGGAAGAGGTAGAACGTTTTGAGGAGGCCAATGGCCAGTTAAATGGGCTGCAGCTTCGGATCGGCCATATTTCTTCTTTGATGAATCCTTTGACCTATGTGGTCATTAATGTGGCTATTATTGCTATCCTGAAAGTAGGCGCTGACAGTGTCAACGGAGGCTTATTGTTAAGCGGTGATATTGTAGCGCTGGTTAATTATATGAGCCAGATTCTGGTGGAACTTGTAAAACTTGCCAATACGATAATTCTTATTAGTAAGACCATTGCCAGTATCAACCGGATTGGAGGAATCCTGGATACGAAGCCTGCCATGCAGTTTGTAAATGACAAAGATACGGATAACAAAGATATGGACAAAGCCGCTGCCGTATCTCAGGAAACAGACCTGGCCAAGGGAACAAGTCATGGGGATGAGGCAGTCCGTTTTGATCAGGTAAGCCTGCGGTACAAGGGAGCGGGAGAAGAAAGCTTAAGTAATATTTCCTTTGCGGCGAAAAAGGGAGAGACCATTGGTGTCATTGGAGGTACCGGCAGTGGTAAGAGCAGCCTGGTAAATCTGATTCCCCGGTTTTATGATGCCACAGGCGGCCAGGTTTCGATTTTTGGAAAACCGATACAAAAGTGGAGTAGAGAAGAACTGCGTTTGCGGGTAGCCGTAGTTATGCAGAAGGCACAGTTATTCCAGGGAACCATCCGTTCCAACCTTTTGTGGGGTAACCAAAATGCCAGCGATGAACAGTTATGGAATGCCCTTACCATTGCCCAGGCGGCGGATGTGGTGCGTCAGAAGCCTCTGGGACTTTCCGAACCGGTGGAGCAGGGCGGACGCAACTTCTCCGGCGGACAAAAGCAGCGCCTTACTATTGCCAGAGCCCTGGTGGGTAAGCCGGATATTCTGATTCTCGATGACAGCGCCAGTGCGCTGGATTTTGCCACGGATGCGGCTCTTCGCAAGGCCCTCGGTACCCTTCCTTCGGATATTACCGTATTTATTGTTTCTCAGCGAACTTCCAGTTTGAAACATGCGGACCGGATTCTCGTTTTGGATGACGGACAGCTGGCCGGACAGGGAACGCACGAGGAATTGCTTTCCCAGTGCAGCGTATACCGGGAAATCCATGAAAGCCAGTTTAAGAAAGGGGAGGAGATGCAGTAATGAAAAAAAATGCTGATAATAAAACTGTTATGAAACGTATTTTGCTGTTTACGAAGCCTTACACCCCTTTTATTGTTATCAGTTTTCTGTGTTCTGCTGTGAGTGTGGCCGCACAGCTTCTGGTTCCCATTTTCTGCGGAAATGCCATTGACTATATGTTGGGAATCGGAAGAGTGGACTTTGAAAAAATCGCAATGATTCTTATTGCCATTGCCGTCGCTACGGCTATTACGGCAGTGGCTCAGTGGGTGCTGGCGGTTTGCAATAATAAGATTACGTTCGGCGTATCAAGGGATCTTCGAAATGAGGCAATCCGGAAAATTCAAAAACTGCCCTTATCGTATTTGGATGCTCATCCGTCAGGTGATCTGGTCAGTCGTATGATTGCCGATGTGGATACCTTCTCCGATGGCCTTTTGATGGGTTTTACCCAGTTATTTACCGGTGTAATTACCATTTTGGGTACCTTAGGTTTTATGATTTCCGTAAACCCGCTGGTTACGCTGGTGGTGGTTTGCCTGACTCCATTGAGTTTGCTGGTGGCAAATTTTATTGCCAAGCACACGTATCATCATTTTAAACGGCAGACTGTGGCCCGTGGCGAACAGACAGCCTATATCAATGAAATGGTAGAGGGGATGAAGGTGGTACAGGCTTTTGGCTATGAAGAAAAGAGTCTGGAGCAGTTCGATGTTTTGAACGGGGAACTGGAGGACGCCAGCATGAAAGCCGTCTTTTATTCCAGTCTGACCAATCCCTGTACCCGGTTTGTCAATAACATGGTATATGCGGCTGTGGGACTTGTCGGCGCGCTGTATGCAGTAGCCGGAGGCATCACCATTGGAGAACTGAGTATCTTCTTAAGTTATGCAAATCAATATTCCAAACCCTTTAATGATATATCCAGCGTCGTGACCGAATTGCAAAATGCTATTGCCTGCGCAGACCGGGTGTTCCAGTTACTGGATGAGGCAGACCAGGTACCGGAGAAGTCAGAAATTCTGGAAAGCGACGGCCATGTGGCGCTTCAGGATGTGTCTTTTCGGTATGTGCCGGAACGTCCGCTTATTGAACACTTTACACTGGATGTACAGCCCGGACAGCGAATTGCCATTGTCGGTCCTACCGGCTGTGGAAAGACCACTTTGATTAATCTGCTGATGCGGTTTTACGATGTGGATAGCGGAACCATTACGGTGGCAGGGAAAAATATTCAGGATGTGACCCGTAACTCGCTGCGGCGCAATTACGGTATGGTCTTACAGGATACCTGGCTGAAGGCGGGTACAATCCGGGAAAATATTTGCTATGGAAAGCCGGAAGCCACCGATGAAGAAGTCATAGCGGCGGCAAAAGCCGCTCATGCACACAGCTTCATTAAGCGTCTGCCCCAGGGTTATGATACACTGATTGCGGAGGATGGCGGCAATATCAGTCAGGGCCAGAAACAGCTTTTATGTATCACAAGAGTTATGCTCTGTTTGCCGCCGATGCTGATTCTCGATGAAGCCACCAGCAGTATCGATACCCGTACGGAAATTCGTATTCAGGCCGCTTTTGGCAAGATGATGAAGGGCAGAACAAGCTTTATTGTGGCCCACCGCCTCTCCACCATCCGGGAAGCGGATTTGATTTTGGTCATGAATGACGGTCATATTGTGGAGCAGGGCAGTCATGATTCGCTGATGAGTCAAAACGGCTTCTACGCAAAGCTTTATAATAGCCAGTTCAGCAGCGTATAACAACGTATAAAGAAAGCAAAAAATATCCCGCGGAAAATCGTGTATTGAAAATACATGCGGTTTTCCGCGGGATATTTATTTTTCGCGCAGCGCCTGGGATTAGTTGCTGCGGCGGCGTGTCAGAAGAATAATACGCAAAAGCTGTAAAATCGCTGATGCGGCGCTGGCCACATACGTCATGGCGGCCGCCGTCAGAACCTTTCTGGTCAGGGTCAGTTCCTGGGGATTCAGAATCGCGCTTTCATTTAGGATGCGCAGTGCCCGCCGGGAGGCATTAAATTCCACCGGAAGGGTGACAATCTGGAACAATACGGCCACTGAGAAACAGAGGATACCAATGGTGATCAGAATATCGGAAGACCGGGTGCCGATCAGAAGGCCAAATATAATCAGCGGCCAGGCAATGGTGGAACCGAAATTTGCCACAGGAACCAGCGCGCCCCGGAGGGTAAGCGGTACATAGCCATTGGCGTGCTGCATAGCATGGCCGCATTCGTGGGCCGCCACACCTACGGCGGCTACGGAAGCAGAACCGTAGGTTGTATCGGAGAGCCGCAGGACCTTATTGGAGGGGTCATAGTGATCGGTCAGATTCCCGGAAATATGTTCAATCCGTACATCGTAAATACCGACGTAGGACAAAATGCGTTGTGCCGCCTCAGCTCCGGTCATGCCGCTTAGACTGCGGACAGACTGGTATTTGGTATAGGTAGAACGCATATAGCCCGAGGCCGCCAGGCAGAGGACGACGCCAATCAGGACCAGAATATATGTGGGATCAAAATAATAGTAAAACATAATAGCATCCTTCTTTCCGTCTTATTTTTGTTTACTGTTACATAAATACCTGTCAAACAGGATTTGCCTTATTTTTGTTTGCCGTTACACAAATACCTGTCAAATAGGATTTGTCATATGGTTGTTATTAAATACTATAGTATAAACGATAAATGTTACAAAAATGTGAAAAATACAAAATTGCAAAAAGTAGAAGAGAAAAGGAAATACAGCTTGATAAAAACAGATGTTCGGGTTATAATAGTATCGAACAAATGTTCTTTATCGGGAGCGGATTATGAATTTACAGAAGAATATGTCATTACAGGAAAAACTGAACATTTTATCGGATGCGGCCAAATACGATGTGGCATGCACTTCCAGTGGAATAGACCGGAAAAATGATGGTACGGGAGTAGGAAATACAATTTCCGCAGGTATTTGCCACACCTTTTCCGCAGACGGACGCTGCGTCAGTCTCTTAAAAATATTATTTACCAATGAGTGCGTTTTTGACTGTAAATATTGTTTAAACCGAAAATCCAATGATGTGGTGCGGGCTTCTTTTACGCCGTCTGAGGTGTGTGAACTGACTATGGGTTTTTACCGCAGAAATTATATCGAAGGCCTGTTTTTAAGTTCCGGAGTGCTAAAAAGTCCGGCTTATACGATGGAATTATTATACCAGACTGTGAAGAAACTGCGGACGGAGTATCATTTTCAGGGCTATATTCATTTGAAGGCTATTCCCGGCGCGCCTTCTGAGTTGATTACTCTGGCGGGATATTACGTGGACCGTATGAGTATTAATGTGGAGTTTCCCACCGCCGATGCGCTGAAAACCCTGGCGCCCCATAAAAGCCGCAAGACAATTTTGACTCCGATGCGCCAGATACAGGTACAGGCAGCGGAAAATAAGCAGGAATTGACGGTCTGCCGCCATAGCCCCCGGTTTGTCCCGGCCGGGCAGAGCACCCAGATGATCATTGGAGCCACGGGTGAGAACGATTACCAGATTCTGAATACGGCTCAGTCTCTTTATCAGAAATTTGATTTAAAGCGGGTTTTTTACTCTGCTTTTGTCAATGTAAACGAAGATACCTCCCTGCCCATGCTGCCCCAGGGGCCGCCTCTTCTGCGCGAACACCGGCTCTATCAGGCCGACTGGCTTTTACGGTTTTATGGATTCGAGGCGAAGGAATTATTGAGTGAGAGCCGCCCGAACTTCAATGTGCTGCTGGATCCGAAGTGTGACTGGGCACTGCGGCATCTGGAACAATTTCCGGTGGAAGTTAATACGGCCCGCTATGAGACCTTGCTCCGGGTACCGGGAATCGGCGTGAAATCGGCCCAAAAGATTGTGGGGGCCAGAAAGTATGGACTGTTGACCTTTGCAGATTTGCAGAAAATGCGGGTGGTGTTAAAGCGGGCTTTATATTTTATTACCTGCCAGGGGCGCATGATGTATCATACGAAGCTGGAGGAGGATTATATTCTGCGTAATATTCTGGATCCCAGGGAAAAATTACCCGTTGACCCGGATATCCGTTACCAGCAGCTCTCGCTGTTTGATTTGGATTATGGTATACAGACCCGCAAAACAGAAGCTCAGGGAATCGTTCAGGGGATTGCCCGGGAAATGGAACAGGGAGTGGGAAATCGAATAGAGCAGGAAATAAGACAAGGAGTGGGACAGGTATGGAAATAAAGCATGTGTTTCAGTGTGAGGATTCCCTGGAGGGCATATTGACCGGCGTCTATGTGGCCTGGGATGCGAAAGTTGGACATGAAAATGTGGAACTTCGGACCTGGGATACACAGGATTTGGAATTCTTTTGTGAATATCATCAGGTAGAAACAGACCTTGAAAAAGCAGAGAAAGTGATGCGTACGATGAAAGCAAAACTGGGCCAGGAGATTACGGAACTGATCTGCTATACGGCATATTCCTTTCAGCAAAAGAAGGGTACGGCCATTTACCGGACTCTGGTGGACTGTCTGTCCCGCCAGGGAGCCTCCTATGGGAAACGGACTTTGGAAAACCGCAAGAATCCATATGTGGCCAGGGTATTGGATTATCATCGAAGTGTCTGGAATGAATACCACCACTACCTCGGTTTTTTGCGCTTCTGCCAGATACAGGGAAATGTTCTTTTTTCCGTAATATCACCAAAAAATGATGTGCTGCTATTATTTCAGGAGCATTTTGGCGACCGCTTTTGCAATGAATATTGGATTATCTATGACGATGTACGTCAAAAGGCGCTGCTTCACGCCCCAAAGAGCGCCTGTATTCTGTATTCCGGCGTGAAAGAGCAGATGGAAAAGCTGGCCCGGATGGAAGATCAGGAGGCCGATTTTGAGGCGCTGTTTCGTGGATTTTGCCGTCATGTATCTATACGGGAGAGGGAAAACCGAAAACTGCAAAACCAGAACCTTCCGCTTCGGTTCCGGGATCATATGATAGAATTTTACCATTGACGGAGGATTATTTTTTTGCGGCCAGCTGCCAGAAGGCTACGGCACTGGCTGCAGCCACATTCAGAGAATCTACGCCGTGGGACATGGGGATGCGTACCGTATAGTCACAGTGGGCGATGGTATTTTCCGCCAGACCGTCCCCCTCACTGCCCAGCACGATGGCCAGCTTTTCTTCCGCCATCAGGCCGGGATGATCGATGCTTACGGAATCTTCCTTTAAGGCCAGGGCGGCCGTTTGAAATCCCAGTTCATGCAGCTGGGTGATGGCCGGTATGGGCCAGTCGCTGTGTTTTTGCCCCATATACGTCCAGGGAATCTGAAATACGGTTCCCATACTAACCCGGATGGCCCTTCGGTAAAGCGGATCACTGCAGCCAGGGGTCAGTAAGACGGCATCCATATGCAGGGCCGCCGCTGAGCGGAAGATAGCGCCGATATTGGTGGGATTTACGATGTTTTCCAAAACGGCAATCCGGCGCCCATGGGTACATAGCTGTCCCATATCCGGCAGAACCGGGCGGCGCATGGCGCATAGCGCGCCCCGGGTCAGGGGAAAACCGGTCAGTTTTTTCAATACTTCCAGTTTGGCAGTGTAAACGGGGATATCCCCCAGGCGTTTCAGAAGACTTTCCTGATTATGGATTTGTTTTTCCTCCATTAAAAGAGAAATTGGTTTATATCCGGCATCCAGGGCACGTTCGATGACAAGGGGGCTTTCCGCAATAAAAAGTCCTCTGGCCGGTTCATAGATATGGGCCAGTTGGTTTTCATTCAGGCGGGCATAAATATCCAGTTCAGGTGCAGAAAAATCAGTAATCGTGAGTATGGCAGCCATAGAAATCTCCTAAAATTCCATATATAAAAATTTTGTCCGGGGACTATACAGAAGAAACAGGTTTTGTTAAACTGTATGCAAGTGTATCTATGGATTTTATAGAAAAGAATGGAGGATTTGTCAATGATTTTTTTGGAATATCCCAAATGTTCTACCTGTCAGAGGGCAAAGAAATGGCTGGATGCCGGTAAGGTGGTCTATGAAGACAGACATATCAAGGAAAATAACCCAAGTAAGGAAGAGTTGAAAAAATGGCATGAAATCAGCGGTCTGCCACTGAAGAAATTTTTTAATACCAGCGGTATGATTTACCGGGACATGAAGTTAAAGGACAAGCTGCCAACGATGACAGAAGAAGAGCAGTATGAACTGCTGGCTTCCGATGGTATGCTGGTGAAACGTCCCATGGTGATTGGAGAGGATTTTGTTCTGGTCGGCTTTCGGGAAGCTGAGTGGAAGGAACAGCTGAAAAAATAGAAAACGAAAAGGGGGTCGGTTCAACAAAAGTACCGGCCCCTTTCGTTGCCAGGCATGCGAAAGAAAGTACCGGCGGAGGTTTCTTTTCGTATTTGGAATAGTTTGTTTGGTTTTCCAGAATTTACTTACCATTTCCCGTTGACAGAGAACACTTATGGATATAAAATGAAATAGAACAGATGTTCGGAAAGGAGGGATTGATTTGGGAAGAACAATTTTTCATGTGGATGTGAATTCTGCTTTCTTATCCTGGGAAGCAGCTTACCGCCTGTATCATCTGGGCGGCAAACAGGATTTGCGCAGCATTCCTTCCGCAGTGGGCGGAGATCAGGCTAAACGTCATGGAATTATCCTTGCCAAATCCATTCCGGCGGGAAAGTATCATATTCATACGGGAGAGCCGGTGGTGGATGCCCGGAAGAAATGTCCGCAGCTTTTGCTGGTACCGCCGAATTATGAATTATATCATCGCTCCTCCCAGGCACTGCTTCAGATATTAAAGGAATATACCGATCAGATAGAACAGTACAGCATTGATGAATGCTTTATGGACATGACAGGGTGTACCACCCACCCAGAACAGACGGCCTGTGAATTGAAGGACCGTATCTGGAAGGAACTGGGCTTTACGGTAAACGTAGGCGTGGCGGAAAATAAATTGCTGGCCAAAATGGCCTCGGATTTTGAAAAGCCAAACCGGGTTCACACCCTGTGGCCCGGGGAAATTTCGAAGAAATTATGGCCCCTTCCCGTGGGAGAACTATTTTATGTGGGACATCCGACCAGCCAGAAGCTAAAGAAGCTGGGCATCCGTACGATCGGAGAACTGGCTCAGACCGATGTGGGAGTACTGACTGCCCATATGAAGTCCCATGGTCTTTTGATCCACCAGTATGCCAATGGAATTGACGTCAGTCCGGTAGAAGCCGAACCGGCATTGAATAAAGGCTATGGAAATTCCCTGACTACACCGCGGGATGTTACGGATCGAAACTTAGCAGAACTCTTTCTGCTTTCTCTGGCTGAAACGGTCTCGGCCCGCTTACGGGCAGATAAAGCCAGAGCCAAAGTGGTTTCTGTCAGTATACGGGATTATAATCTGAAATTTTACGGCCATCAAAGGCCCTTGGATTCCCCTACCGATTTGACTATAGAGATATACCAGGCAGCCTGCCGCTGCTTTCAGGAACTTTGGAATGGTTTGCCCATCCGTCATCTGGGAATCCACACCAGCCAGATCGTGTATGAGGACTGCAGGCAGATGAATCTGTTTGATACGGTGGATTACGAGAAGCAAAAAAAGGTAGAATCGGCCATTGATCTTCTGCGGAAACGATATGGAAGAGATGTGGTAATGCGGGCCAGCTTTCTAAGTCATGACGGGACAGATCAAAAAACATATATTGATCACATGGGCGGCGGAATCAGCCGTGAACGGCGAACCGTAGACTACACGAAAGAAACCATTTTATAGGATTCAGATAAAGATAAAAATGATAACAATGGGAGATGAAGATAAATGGCTGGATTTACAGATGCATCCCGGCTGCCGGAAGCTGCCGACAGCGGAACAATAGTTGGAAAATCTTATCATATTGCCTGCAAAACCTGGTTTACGGCCACGGGAAGCATGATGCCTCTTTCCTTTAAGTTTGAAGGAGATGACGGCCGGCTGCAGACAGTAAGACAGGTCAGGATTTGTTATGCGGAGGACAAAAACTACAGCGGAATTCCCAGTAAGGAATATGGATGCGAAGCAATTATCGGCGGTTTTTTACGGCAATTTCGCCTGATTTTTTACTGTGAAGCCTGTCAGTGGGTGATGGTAATATAGAAAAATAAAAAAATATAAAAAAACATATTGACAAAAAAATAACAATCTGATATAACAATGGTAACAAGTTGGTTAAAAGTTTAACAAACTTACCGGCTCGATATTATATACATGAATAAGGAGGACATTTTCATGGCAAAGGAAAACGTGGAAGTTGTTGCTGAACCCAAAACAGCAGCAGAATTGCTGGATGAGAAAATTGCATCTATGCGGAAAGCACAGCAGATTTTCTCAACATTTAGTCAGGAGCAGGTTGATAAGATTTTCTTTGCGGCGGCAATGGCAGCGAATAAACAGAGAATTCCGCTGGCAAAACTGGCTTGCGAAGAAACAGGCATGGGTGTTGTTGAAGACAAAGTTATTAAGAACCATTATGCGGCAGAATACATTTATAATACATACAAGAGAGAAAAAACCTGCGGCGTGATTGAAGAGGATACTTCCTATGGAATTAAGAAGATAGCTGAACCGGTAGGTTTGGTAGGCGCTGTAATTCCTACGACCAATCCCACTTCTACGGCTGTTTTTAAATGTCTGCTTTGTTTGAAAACAAGAAATGCAATCATTATCAGTCCTCATCCCCGTGCACAGAAGTGTACAATCAAAGCAGCACAGATCGTTTTGGACGCGGCAGTAAAAGCAGGGGCGCCGGAAGGTATCATCGGATGGGTAGAGAATCCTACCATTGAACTTTCCAATCAGTTGATGAAGTCTGTAGATATGATTTTGGCAACAGGTGGTCCTGGAATGGTAACCGCAGCTTACTCTTCCGGAAAACCGGCCATCGGTGTTGGACCTGGAAATACACCGGTTATTATGGATAGTACCTGCGATATTCCTACGGCTGTATATTCCGTTATTCATTCCAAGACCTTTGATAACGGTATGATTTGTGCTTCAGAACAGTCCGTGACGGCACTGGCAGATATTTATGATCAGGTTCGTGCAGAGTTTATCAAACGTGGCTGTCATGTTCTGAATGCAGAAGAACTGGATAAAGTACGTAAGATTATTTTGAATGAAAACGGTACGGTAAATGCAAAGATTGTTGGACAGAGAGCGGTTACGATCGCAAAACTTGCCGGTATTACCGTTCCGGAAAACACTAAGATTTTGATCGGTGAAGTAGAGTCCGTAGAACCGTCTGAGCCTTTCGCACATGAGAAATTGTCTCCGGTTCTGGCACTTTATAAAGCACCGGATTTTGATACGGCACTCGGTATGGCAGAACGTCTGATTGCCGATGGTGGTTATGGACATACTTCTTCTCTGTATATCCATCCGTCCCAGACAGAAAAGCTGGCAAAACATGCGGACCGCATGAAGACCTGCCGTATTTTGGTCAATACACCTTCTTCTCATGGTGGAATCGGTGATCTGTATAACTTTAAGCTGGCTCCGTCCCTGACCCTGGGCTGCGGTTCTTACGGTGGAAACTCCGTATCTGAAAACGTAGGAGTAAAACATCTGTTGAATATCAAGACGGTTGCTGAAAGGAGAGAGAATATGCTCTGGCTTAGAGTTCCCCAGAAGGTATATTTCAAAAAGGGTTGTCTGCCGGTAGCCCTGGATGAGCTGAAAACCTACTATAATAAGAAGAAAGCCTTTATTGTAACGGATGGTTTCCTTTACAGCAATGGACTTACCAAACCAATCACAGATAAATTAGACGAGATGGGTATCAGCCATGCCTGCTTCTATGAAGTCGCTCCGGACCCAACACTGCAGTGTGCAGAAAAAGGTGTTGATCAGCTTCGTGCATTCGGCCCGGATGTAATCATCGCTCTGGGCGGTGGTTCCGCAATGGATGCTGGTAAGATTATGTGGCTGATGTATGAGCATCCGGAATGCAACTTCGAAGATCTGGCTATGGATTTCATGGATATCCGTAAGAGAGTATATACCTTCCCGAAGATGGGAGAGAAAGCAATGTTTGTTGCTATCCCGACTTCTTCCGGTACTGGTTCCGAAGTAACTCCGTTTGCTATCATTACTGATGCAACCACCGGAACGAAATGGCCGATCGCGGACTATGAATTGCTTCCGAATATGGCTATTATTGATACCGATTACATGATGACACAGCCCAAAGGTCTGACCAGTGCTTCTGGTATCGACGCATTGACTCACTGCCTGGAAGCTTATGCGTCTATCATGGCTACCGATTATACCGATGGTATTGCTTTGAAGGCAGTTAAGAATATCTTCCAGTATCTGCCTCGTGCTTATGATAACGGAGCAAATGATATTGAAGCAAGAGAGAAAATGGCCAATGCTTCCACCATGGCTGGTCTGGCATTTGCCAATGCATTCCTGGGTGTTTGCCACTCTATGGCACATAAACTGGGCGCATATCATCATCTGCCGCACGGCGTTGCCAATGCGCTGCTGATCGAACTGGTAATGCGTTACAACGCGGATCCGGCTCCGGTTAAGATGGGTACCTTCTCTCAGTATCCGTATCCGAATGCAAAAGAAAGATATTGCGAAGTGGCTCGTTTTGTAGGTATTACCGGTAAAGACGATGACGAAGTATTTGAAAACTTCATCAAGGCTGTCGCTGAGCTGAAAGAGAAAGTCGGAATCAAGAGAACCATTCGTGATTATGGTATCAAAGAAGAAGACTTCCTGGCTACCCTGGATGAGATGGTAGAGAATGCCTTCAACGACCAGTGTACAGGTGCAAATCCGAGATATCCATTGTTCTCTGAGATTAAAGAAATGTATCTGAAGGCTTACTATGGAGAATAAGATTTCCCAGAAAGAATAAGATAATAAGATGACAATGATCCCGCCGGGTATTTTATCCGGCGGGATTTTGTGCTATACTACATACATTATGACTAAAATATGGATCAAAGGATGTGGGTAGTCAAAGATGGAATTGCAGGAAGTATTGGAATTGGTAAAGCACGGAGCCTTGTCGGTGGAGGAAGCAGAGCAGATTCTAAAGGGTAGCCGCTTTGAAGAGATGGAATATGCAAAACTGGATATCGGGCGCCGTGAGCGCACCGGATTTGCGGAGGTCATCTTTTGCAGTGGAAAGGCGGATGACCATCTGCTGCATATTTTTGAACGTATTTGTCAGGCTGAAGGAGAGGTTCTGGGAACCAGAGCAAGCCAGGAACAGTATGAGTTGGTGAAGGCGCGTTATCCTCAGGTGGAATATGATCCGTTGTCCCGGATTTTGAAGCTGGAAAAGAAAGGGAAAAAGAGAATCGGGCGGATTGCCGTATGTACGGCTGGAACGGCAGATATTCCGGTGGCGGAGGAGGCCGCGCAGACGGCAGAATATTTTGGATCCTATGTGGACCGGATATATGATGTGGGTGTCAGCGGCGTACATCGGCTTTTTTCCCGTATGGATCAGATCAGGAAGGCCAATTGCGTGGTGGCAGTGGCTGGTATGGAGGGGGCGCTGGCCAGTGTGCTGGGCGGCCTGGTAACAAATCCGGTTATTGCGGTTCCGACCTCTGTGGGGTATGGGGCCAGTATGCACGGATTGTCCGCACTTTTGACGATGATCAATTCCTGTGCCAATGGGATTGCGGTGGTAAATATCGATAATGGCTACGGAGCCGGTTATATGGCGACACAGATAAACCGGCTGGCGGAAGGAGAAAAATAGATGGGAAAAACCTTATATCTGGAGTGTTCCTCCGGTATCAGCGGAGATATGACAGTAGCCGCGCTGCTGGATTTGGGGGCAGATGTGGAAAAATTACAGAGAGTGCTGGACAGTCTGCCGGTATCTGGATTTGAGACAAAAGTAAGCAGGGTTAAAAAGTCCGGCATTGCGGCCTGCGATTTTTCCGTACAGTTGGATTCCCTGCATGAAAATCACGATCATGATATAGACTATTTGCATGGTCATGAGAAGCATGGACTGTATGAAGAGCACGAAAAGCAGGAATTTCACCATGTTCATGCTCATATCCATCGCGGTATAAAGGAAATTTATGAGATTATTTCCAGGGCCCGGATGAGTGACCGGGCGAAGGAAATTGCCCAACGGATTTTTGAAGTATTGGCCCTGGCGGAGGCCAAGGCCCATGAGGTGCCGGTGGAAGAGGTACATTTTCATGAGGTTGGCGCGGTGGATTCCATTGTAGATATTGTATCGGCGGCCGTATGCCTGGATCAGCTGGATATTACGGAGGTGATTGTTCCATCTCTGTGCGAAGGGCAGGGAACGGTTCGATGCCAGCATGGAATTTTACCTGTTCCTGTTCCGGCTGTGGCTAATATCGTGGAGCAGCACAAAATTCGCCTTGAACGGATTCCGGATCAGGGGGAATTTGTGACGCCCACAGGTGCGGCTATCGTGGCGGCCATCCGTACATCGGAGCGGCTGCCGAAAGAATATTATATAGAAAAGACGGGTATCGGGGCGGGCAAGAGAACGTATGAGCGTCCCAGTCTTTTGCGGGCCATGCTGATTCGCAAAGCAGAACCCACCCAGGATATCATTTATAAACTGGAAACGAATATTGATGACTGCAGCGGTGAAATGTTGGGATTCGTGATGGAAGAATTGCTGAAGGCGGGTGCCAGGGATGTCCATTATATTCCCTGCTATATGAAGAAGAACCGGCCGGCCTGGATCTTATGTGTGCTCTGTGATGAGAAGGATGTTGCCGTGATGGAGCAGATCATATTCGACCAGACTACAACCATTGGTATCCGGCGAACTGTCATGGAGAGAACGGTTCTAAAGCGGGAGGAGAAACTGGTGCATACGGCCTGCGGCGATGCACAGGTAAAAATTTGCCGCAGAGGAGATTCCGTGCGCTGTTATCCTGAATATGAGAGCGCAGCTGCCATCGCCCGCAAGCAGCAGCTGCCTTTGATGCAGGTATACCGGCTTATAGAAGAAAGCAGCTGGGAATAAAGGCCCCTCTTTATGGGAAAAGCAGGAAAGCAGAATCTGATCGGTAGAATTGGATGAAATTTTTCTTGTAACTATAGGTCCGGTATGCTATAATATACAAAACCTATCTGAAAAGTAAGAAAAGAGGCGATTCAAATGCTACATGCAAAACAACCGGAGATTCAGGAGTTACTGCTGAAAGGAGCATTCGGTCTGGAAGAGGAAAGTCTGCGGGTGACCCCAGAGGGTTACATGGCACATACCAAACATCCTTTTTCGGATTCTTCTATTGTACGTGATTTTTGTGAAAATCAGACAGAAATCAATACTCCTGTATATCCCAGTGCAAAG
>CAYRTA010000033.1:0-18881 GCA_964427045.1 uncultured Hoministercoradaptatus sp.
GTGTAAAACCAGAGATATCTTCGATTTTCTTTGCATGGACCCATTTTCCCTCTTCCGGGATAGGAGCTGGCTCATGCTTTGCGCCCTTGGCTACGGGGCACATGTTTTGAACTTCCTTCGTGTAAATCATGTTAAGACTCCTTTCAAATGAAATACTTATGTATTTTATGTGGTTTGTTAAACTGCCCACATATTATGTTTATTTTCTCACAGATCTTGTTATTTTTCAACATGAAATATCCCTGATTCTCTGAAAAGTTGCCGCAAGTACAGGGTTTTCGCTTTCCGGCAGTCAAAACATTGTTATTGACTAACGACTGAAAATGATTACAATATTAATAAAATTTATTTGGAGGATTTCTATGCCAACCGAAAATAAATATGCCCGCTTATCCGGCAGTACTCTGAAAATTATTGCGATGATCTCCATGTTCATCGATCATACGGCGGCCTGCCTGATCTATCCTGTTTTCTATAATTCCGACTATAACTGGTATCCCTGCTATATCGTTATGCGCCAGATTGGGCGCATTGCCTTTCCTATTTTCTGCTTTTTGCTGGTGGAAGGATTTTATCACACATCCAGCCGCAAAAAGTATGCGCTGCGACTCTTTTTATTTGCCCTGCTTTCCGAAGTTCCTTTTGATCTTGCCGTTTTTCAGACCTTCTGGTATCCGGCCTATCAGAATGTATTTTTTACGCTCCTGTTCGGCTTTTTGACCATATGGGCCATAGAAAAAACAAAGGAGCAGCACGCTTCATGGCTGCTCCAGATATCGGTCATGGCGGCCGGCTGTATTCTCGCCTGGCTGATTAAAACCGATTATGACTACAAGGGAATCATCCTGATTCTTATCTTTTATATATTTTACCAGCAGACACGCCCTCGTACCCTGACAGGCTGTTTAAGCCTCGCTTGGGAACCGGCAGCCATTCTGGCCTTTGTGCCCATCAACCTTTATAATGGCAGACGGGGGCTTCGTATCAAATGGATGTTCTATCTGTTCTACCCTGCCCACCTGCTGCTTCTTAGTATTTTGCGACTACATTTCCGGCCTTTTTGAAAATACTGTTGGCCGGAATCACGCCGCGCACGCAGGACAGCGGATAGATATTGGAGTCCCTTCCGATGACCGTGCCCGGATTCAGGACCGAATTGCAGCCCACTTCTACCCGGTCACCCAACATGGCGCCGAATTTTTTCAATCCGGTTTCTATTTCATAAGAACCGCCGTGAACCACCACCAGTTTCTTATCGGACTTCACATTGGAAGTGATAGAGCCGGCCCCCATATGGGCTTTATAGCCCAAAATAGAATCACCTACATAATTATAATGGGGCACCTGTACTTTATTAAACAGAATGACATTTTTTAATTCCGTAGAATTTCCCACAACCGCGCCTTCTCCGACAATGGCATTTCCCCGGATAAAAGCGCATTGGCGAATTTCAGCATTTTTTCCAATAATACAGGGGCCGGTGATGGAAGCCGTAGACGCCACCTTTGCTGAACGGGCAATCCAGATATTCTCGCCCCGTTTTTCATATTCCTCAGGATCAAGCGTCTCCCCCAATCTGGGAATATAATCCTTAATCAGGGGCAGTAATTCCCAGGGATATGTCTTTCCCTCAAACAATTCCTTTGCAATCGTCTCATTTAAATCATACAAATTTTTTATCGTGATCTGTTCCTGTGCCATTTTCCTTCTCCTTCCCCATTATTTCTTTTCACTTACTGATTTTTTTACTGTTTTTCTATTTACTGGCTTTTTATTCGCCCCGCTCTTTCCGCTTTGCCCAATGCCGGATTTTGCATAGCAGGAAGCGATCTGATCATAGCGGGAACGCAAAGCATACTGTTGATTCGACTGCTTTACACCGCCCACGCGAACGCGGACAAAATGCTCCAGTTTATCCATATATTCACGGGAAGTGATACTGCCCTCCGCCACATAAGTCAAACCTTTTTCCCAGCTGGCTGTCAACTCCGGGTTCAATAAGGAACGGATGGAAGCATTTACCACTTCATAGATCATCTCCCCCAATTGGGTAGGTGTGATGATCTGGGTCTTTTTATTCAGCGACATGTATTTAATATTGACCAGTTTCTTCAATATTTCCGCCCTGGTAGCGCTGGTACCGATTCCACTTCCCTTAATCTGGGCCCGAAGTTCTTCGTCCTCAATGAATTGCCCTGCATTTTCCATCGCAAGAATCATCGATCCGGAATTATAGCGTTTCGGCGGCGACGTTTCGCCTTCTTTTATAAACAGTTCCTCTAACGGCAGCATCATACCCTTTTTCAGTTTATGCAAATACTCCAGTAACTCCCGGTCACATTGAATATCTTCCGTCTTATCTCCGCCCCTGGCCGGATCTTCTTCCTTCTGGGCATTCACTTTGGTTACCTTCAGATAACCCTCTTCCAGCAAAACCCGGAAGCTGGAAAACAGCTTCTCTTTTCCGATGGCCGTTACCAAATTCATCTTCTCGTAAACGGCGGGCGGATAGAAAATACTCAAAAACCGCCGGACAATTACCTGATACACTTTCTGAGAAATCTGGGAAAGCCGCGCCAGATTACTCAATCCCTGTCCGGTGGGAATGATAGCATAATGATCGGTAATCTGTTTATCATTGACATAACGGGTCTTTGAAAGTCCCTCATAAGCTTTCTTCTCCAAAATTTCCGCTGCATAAACCGCTGTCGGCTCATAGCGGGTCAATCCGCTTATGTTACGGCTAATTTCCTTGGCCACGGCTGTAGATAACACCCTGGCATCGGTTCTTGGATAGGTAACCATCTTTTTTTCATATAACTCCTGAACCACACGCAAAGTTTCATCCGGACTGATCTTAAACATCCGGGAACAATCATTCTGCAGCTCCGCAAGATTGTATAGAAGAGGCGGATTTTTCTTTTCCTTTTTCTTCTCCAGGGATTCCAGACGGGCCAAACCTGTCACATCCCCAGAACCCATAGCGCCGCTGTCTTTTAGCAGCATCGCCCCCTCTTGTCTTAATGCAGCCAGCAGTTCTTTTGCATCTGCTTCCTTTTTGAAGCCGTTTTCTTTATAAAGAAGGGGCGACTGGAAATACTTACTTCCTTCCACCGCCCGCCACTCACCCTCAAAGGATTTCCCTTGTAAGGTATACTTTCCCAAAATACGGTAAAACGGCATCTTCACAAAATCCCGAATTTCACGCTCCCGTCGTACTACCATACCCAATACACAGGTCATGACACGACCCACGGATATGACCTGATAAGAACTTCCCAGATAATTAGAAATCCCATTTCCGTAACACAGCGTCAAAACACGGGAAAAATTAATGCCCATCAGATAGTCTTCCTTTGCCCGCAGATACGCGGCGGCCCCCAGATTATCATAGGCACTTAAATCCCTGGCTTCCCGGATACCTCTTAAAATTTCTTCCTCTGTCTGTGAGTCAATCCAAACTCGTTTCTGCTTCTTATGCACCTGGGCCATCTGCGCCACCAGACGGTAAATATATTCTCCTTCCCGTCCGGAGTCAGTACAGACATAGATCGTATCCACATCCCTTCGGTTCAACAGATTCTTCACGATTTCATATTGTTTCTTTACCGCCGGAATCACTTCATACTTAAACTCTCCCGGCAAAAATGGAAGCGTCTCCAAGGACCATCGCTTATATTTTATATCATATACTTCCGGATAACTCATGGTCACCAGATGACCCACACACCAAGTCACGATTGCCTGTTCAGCCTCAAGATAACCATCCCTTTTCTGAAACGGCACCTTTAGCGCTTTGGCGAACTCCTGGGCTACACTGGGCTTCTCCGCAATATAGACTGCTTTATTCATCAAACGGTATCCTCCGATATTTACAGCAATAACATACTCCGCATGTTAAAGTATACTCACGGAGTACTCGTTAATCCATGCCCTTCGGGCTGGCATGCTCCGCATGTTAAAGTATACTCACGGAGTACTCGTTAATCCATGCCCTTCGGGCTGGCATGCTCCGCATGTTAAAGTATACCTTTTTTGGGGGATAAAGTAAACTCAAAATAATCACTTTAATTTTATTACGGCACTCCCGCTAAAGGTTACCGGATTCATAAATGGCACTTCTTTCCAAATGAAAAATGTAGGTACAAAATTCAAAGCCACCTGCTTCATCTCTGCACCTACATTATCATTTTCACTCAAATTATATCAAATACTTCGTTTTTGATAGCGGAAAACTCCGATTTCCATGAAAATCACCCTTCCATCCGCCCTGGCCGGAATATGGATCAAAAAATTTCGCTATCGTCATCCGGCAGCAGATCCGTCATGCTCTTAAGACTAATCGCTATGGTGGAGGCATTATGAAACGTAGCCGATAATGTCGGCTGTAAAATACCAGAGACCCCCAAAGCAATCAAACCCGCGTTAAACCCGACAATGTTCCGGTAATTACCATGAATCCGCCGGATCAGAAGATTACTGAGTCTTTTGAGAAGAACAAGTTTATATAAATCATCTGCCGCTATGGTAATATCAGCGATTTCACGGGCAATCTCCGCTCCGTCACTCACCGCAATGCCCACATTGGCTGCAGAAAGGGCCGGCGAATCGTTGATGCCGTCTCCCACCATCAAAACCTTATGGCCGGCCGCTTTTACCTTTTCTATATAGCTGGCCTTATCCTCCGGCAGCACTTCCGAATAATATTCGTCTACTCCCACTCTGCCGGCCACCGATGCGGCAGTCCGTTCGCTGTCCCCCGTCATCATAACGACCCTGGAAAATCCGGCTTCGCGCAGCTTCACTATCACATCGGCCGTCTCCTCGCGAAGCGGATCTTCAATGCAAATAACAGCCGCCAGCTTCTGATCAATAGCCATATACAAATGGGAATATTCCGGCAAAAGCTCATCAAACCGATCCTGATATTCCTCCGGCACACTACAGTTTTCATCTTCAAAAACGAAATGGGCGCTTCCGATAACTACCTTTTTCTGATCAATGGAAGAAGAAATTCCATGGGCTACAATGTAATCCACCCGGCTGTGCATCTCTTCATGATCCAGGCCCTGCTCCTTCGCCGCCTGAATGACGGCCTTCGCCATGGAATGCGGAAAATGTTCTTCCAGGCAGGCAGCGATCCGAAGGAGCTCCCGCTCGTTCATATCACAAAACGGTACTACGCACTTAACCGTAGGCCGTGCCTTTGTCATAGTTCCCGTTTTATCAAAGACAATCGTGTCCGCCTCCGCCACGGCTTCCAGGTACTTGCCGCCCTTGACAGTAATCTGATGGGTTCCTGCCTCCCGAATGGCAGAAAGCACGGTAATCGGTATGGCAAGCTTCAAAGCACAGGAAAAATCCACCATCAGCACAGACAAGGTTCTGGTAATATCACGGGTTACCAGCCACACCAGTCCGGTACCTCCCAGCGTATAGGGAACCAGGCGGTCCGCCAGACGGGCAGCCTTTCCCTCCAGATTGGACTTTAATTTCTCAGAGTCCTCAATCATGGCTACAATCTTTTCGTATCGGGTAGAACCGGTGGTCTGCTTTACTTCCAGGGTCAATTCCCCTTCCTCAAGTACCGTTCCGGCATACACATAGCCGCTGTGTTCCTTGCGCACAGCAAGAGACTCACCAGTCAGGGATGACTGATTAATAAGCCCCTCGCCTTCCACCACCACACCGTCAAAGGGAATCACATTCCCCATATGTACTACAATCTGATCGCCCGCCTGTATGGTATTTGCCTTTACCAGAACTTCCGTCTGGTCAACCTTCCGCCATACATTACTGATGTTCAGAGACATACTCCGGGCCAGATCTCCCACGGATTTCTTGTGGGTCCATTCCTCCAAAACCTCGCCGATTCCCAAGAGAAACATGACGGAACTGGCCGTATCCGTATCGCCCCGCAAGATGGAAACACCGATTGCCGTAGCGTCTAAGACGGCCACTTCAATTTTACGTGCCGCCAGACTGCGCAATCCGTTCCAGATATATTTCAGCGATTTTACGGTAACGATGACCGCCCGTACCGGAGCCGGAAGAAGCCACTTGCTTCCCATATGAAGGAGCACCTTATTGATCAGCCGCTCCTGATAGCAGGCATTCATTTCCCGGCTGGAACTATCCAATACGGTCTGGGGAACTTCCACCCGGTCAAAATCAAAACGACGCAAGATCTGAATCAGTATCTTGCGGTCGCATCCAAAGCCGATTACCACATCGCCGGTACGTTCATAAATTTTTGTATAGGCAACCCCCGTCTGGCCATCCAGAAACCAGGCCAGGGTATCTGCCTGCTGATAAGATAATTTTCCGGCAGCGCAGTGAATACGCATTCTGCCGGAAATCTCATGTTTGATCGTAAACTTCACGGGATTACGCCTCGGTTTCTTCTACTTCTTGATCGTCATCTTCTACAACGGCTTCTGCCTCGGCTGCTTCTCTGGCCTCATTAATCTGTTTTGCTTCTGCCAGAATATCCTCAGCATTCTCCTGTACGGTCGTTGCGGTCTTAACGACACAATCCTTTGCGCGAAGTACCGCCGCCGCACAATTGGTATATACCTTCTTCGCATCTTTGCTGGAAAGGGCTTTGAGCCCTGCGGTACCAAACAATACGCCGCCTGCAAATGCACCAAGTTTTTTCCATTTTAATATATTCATAACCATAAACCTCTCTTTCTTGTGATAAGTTTACTCTATATTAGCCGTACACCCCCAGGTTAGTCAATGGAAATTCCGCCACACATCCGAAACTTTTATTCCGGAATTTCTGTCATGATTTCCAGCTGAAAGCCCTGCCAGATATCAGCATTAACATTCCAGTCACGAAGATCGGTAACAATTTTATGATAAAACGCCTGTCCGCCCCGTACAATATCATAGGTCCGGGCATCCCCCCTGGCCTCCAGATGACGGCCGAAGCTGCAGTTTTTCACATCATCCGGTCCATAGCTGTCCTTACTTCCGTCCGGCCAGAAAATAAACAGACGGGGAACGGGTTCCTCCTGATTCAGGCCGCAGGCTTCCAGCAACTTTCGTCCCACGGATTCATAACAGGTAAATACATGGGCATAACGCCACACCGTCCTCGTAAAGTCGGATACCCGGAATTGGCCCAGCCACTCTTCATCCATCATACCATCTCCGTTTTCATGGGAAATGATAATGACTATAGGAAACAGGCGCCGCTCATCATTGACAGCCTCCACAAGCTGCGGAATTTGCTCTTTTTGTAAAATCCGCCGCTTATTATGGGCAACGACGCCATTTCGAATGCCGATGGTATCCACGATCGTTTTATAAAATCCGGGATAACTGAAAAATAATCCCTGATTGTCCTGGGAATAATGATTGTCCCATTCCGGTTCTGCATAACCGTTGCAGACCTTCATGCATACCTGCCGCGCAGCATCCAGTTCCAGATTGGCCTCCGAATACCAGATCCGGCCTCCCACCTCCAGATCCATATGGCGGACATGCATATTCAGGCGATAAGCATCCGGATCATAATTGACGGTCACATGGTAAGCCAATACATCCGCATGAAAAGTAGTCAGTTTTAATGGAATCGTCTTAAAAAGACAACCATATTTCTGCACCACCCAATCATAAATCTGGTTTGCCGCCATTGTGAAAATCTCTTCCGAAGAAGCCTCATCCGCACCCTTTAAGCGGCTGCCATCCAACACCGTACGCATCTGAAATACCGTATGCCGGGTCAATGGCCGCAGCTCATAATGGCGGGATTCTGCCAGGCTTTCCTCCCGTCCGTCATTATAGACGTCGCGTTCTTTAAATATCGCCGACAGACGGCTATCATGGAACTGACAATCATTTAAGATCGCAATGATCGTATTGACATTAATGGGAATCTTGCGGCTGCGTTTTAGAAGCTGCTCCACCAACGTGCGTTTGTGGGTCTTATAGATCCGCTTCGCCAGACTCTCCACCGTATTCGCCTGATCCTCATTTAAAAGCTGCTCCACCTCCGGATACAGTACGGCTTCGCCCAGCTTCAGACGGAAATGGCTCTTAATCATATCGCTCCAGTTGCCGCATTTATATAAGGTATGGCCCAAATCCTCAAACAGGGTAACCATGGATTTGTCACACAATTCCAGCGTAGCCAAAATACTATTGAAATAACGGGAAAACTCCGGGTAATCACTCCACAACTCTTCCCCTTTATATCGCATATCATGTTCAATTTCATGCCAGCCTTCAAAGAACATGGTTTTAATCTGTATTTCAAAGGTGTCGTCAATGGACATATCCCAGGTTTCAGACGAAATCTGAGATTTCAGATATTTAGGCAGACGGAATACACCGTTTAATTTTGCCGGCTTGAATTCATCTTCCCCCCGGTCGGAGGTGGACCATCCCAGCGCATCAAACGTATGCTCCATGATCATACGGCAGATATCCACATCATCATCATAATAAAGATTGATACGCACACCTACCAAATCCTGAATTTTACGTTCTTTTCCATACTCTTTCCGCTCAAATTTCTGTGCCATAGAACCTGCGGTCTTTACACGGGAAAACACACGGTAATACAGACCACACTGATCCAGGCGGTCACTGATAATACGTTTCAGATCATGCTCCACAATCGCGGGCACCTTTACCTTATCCGTCAGTTCTTCCTTGGTAAAAATAACCTTATTATTCTCATCCATTGCTCTGATCACCACCATACTTGCTATCTTGAGAGTAACCTGTTTTATTACTCATACCTATATATTTTACCATGATTAATCAAAGAATGGTAGTAAAAATAACGTTTCCCACCCATAAGTTGTCACAGAAGGAAACCTCCGCCGGAGTTTTCCTTCGGATATTTGGTATTTTATTTCAAAGGAAAGCCAAAGCCATTATTCTCTGAACAAAACGGAGTACTCTCCTTTGAAATAAAAAAAACACCCCAAAGCCATAACTCTGGGGTGTCGAAAAACTCTATATTATACATTTTTCAGCGAAAAACCAAAATAGTTTACTGCATTATTATAAGAAATTCCTTTGATGATCTTTTCCAATGTTTTCCAGTCATCCGGATATTCTCCATTTTCTACCCAGCCGCCGATCAGATTACAGAGAATCCGGCGGAAATATTCATGACGCGGGTAAGATAAGAAGCTTCTGGAATCGGTCAGCATACCCAGGAAATTACCCAGAAGTCCTAAGTTTGCCAGGGAAGTCATCTGTTTGATCATGCCTGTTTTGTTATCGTTAAACCACCATGCAGAACCCTGCTGAATCTTACCAATGGCATCAGAATTCTGGAAGCAGCCCAGGATGGTTCCAAGCGCCTCATCATCATTGGGATTCAGACTATAAAGAATGGTCTTCGGCAGACTATCCGCCTCATTTAAGGCATTCAGGAAATCTGCGGTTTCACTGGACGGCGCATAATTATTGATGCAGTCATATCCGGTATCGGGACCCAGTTTCTCATACATACCGGTATTGTTATCCCGTTTGCATCCATAATGAAGCTGCATAGCCCAGCCCAGTTTCTTATATTCTCCTGCTACGAATGTCATAAAGGCGGTCTTAAATTTCAGTTCCTCCTGATGGGATACGGTTTTTCCTTCCAGGCGGGAAGCAAAAATACTGTTAATCTCATCCTCACTGGCCGGTGCATACATAACGTATTCCAGCGCGTGATCGGATACCCGGCATCCTCTTTCTGCAAAGAATGCCATCCGTATTTTCAGCGCTTCTTTCAAATCTGCAAAAGAAGCAATCTTTCTGCCGGCAGCCGCTCCCAGTTTATCCAAATATTCCACATAATCCGGTTTTTCCAGATTCATGGCTTTATCCGGTCTCCATGCCGGAAGTACCTGAACCTTAAAACTTCTATCCTCCGCAATCATCTTATGCCATCTCAGATCATCGGCCGGATCATCTGTGGTACACAAAAGGGTTACGTTAGACATACGAATCAGATTCCGGACACTCATGGAATCTTCCTGGAGTTTTGCGTTACACAGATTCCATACTTCTTCTGCGGTCTCTCCATTTAAGATACCATAATAGCCAAAGAACCGCTGCAGTTCCAGATGGCTCCAGTGATAAAGCGGATTGCCGATGGCCTTTTCCAATGTTTCCGCCCATTTCTGGAATTTCTCACGATCCGGCGCATCTCCGGTAATATAATACTCATCAATACCATTGGACCGCATCTGACGCCATTTATAATGATCGCCGCCCAGCCAAACCTGGGTAATGTTATCAAATTTTCTGTCCTCAGCAATCTCCTGGGGATTGATATGACAGTGATAATCCAGTATCGGCGTGGTCTCCGCATACTCATGGAACAGCTTTTTGGAACTTACACTGTCCAGTAAAAACTCCTTGTCCATAAATTTCTTCATAGTCTCTCTCCTTTGAAAACATCCGCTGCCCCTCCATTACTGCGGGGGGCAGCGGAAAGAATAAAGTTAACTTAGATCAGGCCGCACAACTGCGGAATCGCCAGTGACAGAATCGGAATATAGGTAACCAGCAATAAGCCGATCAGAATCGCCACAAAATACTTCATCAAAGGCTTAATCACCGACTCAATGGTAACGCCGCCGACCTTACATCCGGTAAACAGAATCGTACCAACCGGAGGTGTAATCGTTCCTACTGCCAGGTTGTAGCAGATAACGATACCGAAGTGAATCGGATTCATACCGAGGTTTGTACAGATCGGTAAAAAGATTGGCGTAAAAATCAGGATAGCCGGAGTTGCATCCATGAAGGTACCAACAATCAACAGAATGATATTCATCAAAAGGAAGATCAGAATTCTGTTGTCAGTCAGACCCAGAACCGCCTCAGCAACCATATCCGGGATACCGGTAAATGCCATTGCCCAGGACATGATAGAAGAAAGACCGATCATGAAGGTGATCGTACCGGTCATCTTCGCAGACTCGGAAACGATTCGCGGAATATCTTTTAATTTAATGGAACCATAAATCAAAGAAAGAATCGTTGCATACACAACTGCAATACCGGAAGCTTCCGTAGCGGTAAAGATACCACCCAGAATACCACCGATAACGATGATGATCAGCAGAAGGCTGGGGATTGCATCAATGATGGTTTTCACGGCAACGGAAAATGTTACTCTTTCTTTCTGCACATAACCCAGTTTTTTACCGGAAATACCTGCAAGAATCATAATGCCCAGTGCCCAGATAATACCAGGAATATAACCGGCCATAAACAATGCGGATACCGATACGCTGCCTGCAACGGTGGAGAATACGATCATGGTGTTACTGGGAGGAATCAGCATACCAACCGGAGCGGAAGCCACATTGACTGCCGTCGAATAGTTGGGATCATATCCTTCATCTTTCTCCAGAGGGCCAATCGTTCCGCCCATGGCTGCTGCCGCGGCGGCACCGGAACCACTGATGGCACCAAAGAATACGTTTGCTACGATGTTGGATTCTGCCAAAGCTGCCGGCATACGTCCGGAGAGAACCTTAGCACAATTTACAAGACGGATGGCAATACCACCGTTGTTCATAATATTTCCGGCCAAAATAAAGAACGGAATCGCGACCAGCGAAAAGGAGTTCGATCCGGCAAACAGTCTCTGTGCCGATGTCGAGAATGCAATGTGCGCCGGAAGCATACAAATCATGGATACCGCTGAAGAAAGACCAATGCTGACGCCAATCGGTACTCCCAAAGCCAATAATACAACCAACATTACTACCATTACGATAGCAACTTTTACTGCTATAGACATACTCTACCTCCTATTCACCTTTGGCATATTTGATGATGTTGATAATACTGTAGAATATCATCAGTACACCGCAGACCGGAATAACAGAGTAGATAATTCCGGTGGGAATATTCAGGATTGAATCGTACTGGAGCATATTCATACGGGTAATGACAGCGCCACCATAGATCATAATAGTTACAGCAAATACAATAATCACACACTCGCCAAAAATATCCACAACCTTTTTCAGGGTGCCTTTAAATTTGCCGGATAACGCGCTGATTACAATATGGTCTCTCTGACCAAATACATAGGTAGCAGAAAGGATAATCAACCAAACGAATAAATATCTGGTTAAGGTCTCGCTAATGCTGCTTGGACTTTTGAACACGTAACGGGTAACAACCTGATAGGTAGTCAGAAGTACCATGGCGATAAATACTACAACACAAACAGTCGAAAGAATTTTATCCAGAACATTTTTTACTTTTTCCATGTACTTATTCCCCCCTCATCTCTACGATCGTATCATAGATTTCTCTCGTTACATCGGACTGGTTTCTGACAGATTCCATCAAAGGCGCGCAAAGTTCACGGAATTCGTCAACATCTGGGTAACAGAACTGCGTACCCTTTTCCGTAATAATATCATGGGCCTCTGCTACTTTCTCACGGAAACTTGCAAACTCTGTCTGCGTAGATTCCAAAACCAACTGATCAAAAATGGCTCTGTCCTCTTCGCTCATAGAATCCAGAAATTCCGTACTTGCAATAACAACATCCGGATGAACAATATGTTTGGTGTATACATAATACGGAGCCACTTCATAATGCTTAAAATCATTAAATACCAGCTCACTGTTCTCAGCCGCATCGATTACGCCCTGCTGCAATGCGGTATAAACATCTGACTGAGCCATGGTTGCTCCGTTACCGCCCATCATCTTGGTCATCTCAATATATGTAGCACTGTCATTTACACGGATAATCATACCTTTCAAATCCGCTGCAGATTCAATCGGCACCTTGGAATATACGTTACGTTCACCGGCCGTATAAACCGTCAGCACTTCAAAATTATACTGTCTCGCGGAATAGAACAGGTCATCAAAGACACCTGCCGTAACGACCTCTTCCATATGATCAATACCATCATACAGATAAGGACAACCTACAACGGCAAAATCCGCGTCATATCCTTCCGGTACACTACAAGGTACAATCGCCATCTGTAATGCGCCCGTGCGGACAAATTCAGCCATAGCGCCCTGTTCACCCAGCACGCCGTTGGCATAAATGGTCATTTTATATCTTCCATCCGTTGCCTCCTCAAACTTTTCACCCAGTTCTTTCATAGCCAGATACTGTGGATGCTGTTCATTCTGGTTAAAAGCAACACGGATTTCCGTAACCTCCTGGCCGTCTGCCGTCTCACTGGTACCGCCGCAGGCAGTCAGTGAAAGTGCAAGGCCAAAAACAGCTGCACATCCTAATATTCTTTTCAACATAACTTCTCCTATCCTTTGCCCTAAATAAGTGTGGTTTTAACTTTTACTACGACTTTCCGAACAGTCATGGGTTTATCAACAGCAACTGCCGGTCTGTGAATGTCACAGGGGAAGAAGATACTGATGCAGCCCGGAGCCGCATTGATAAATCCTTCATTCTCCACACTCTTATAGAAAATCAGATCACGTTCTTTGATATATTCATCAATTTCATATTTGTCGCTGTATGGAGCAAACCCCAATTTCTCTTCGCCGGTAACCAAATACTGTACATCCAGATAGTCTTTATGAGACTCCGGTTTCTTTTCCTCAACCGCGCCTGTCTCCGCATCGAAAACCTGCACATACAAGTCTTTGCCCTGCAGTTCATACACGCCTGTTTCCATCGCTGCAAAGTCATTCTCTTTCAGATATGCAATTACTTTTTTAATCACATCGGGATATGCCTTATAGTCATCAATTGAATGGATTGACGTAAAAATCATAATCAAATCCCCCTTTCCTATTCTCTATTTATTTTTTCCTTCCATTGCATGGACCATATTGACCACAAACTCGTGAGTCGGAACAGGAACATTTACCTTAGCAGCCGCACGAACAACCGCACCGCTGATGGTATCCACTTCCGTCTTTCTACCCACTTCCAGGTCAACCCGGATAGAAGTCCGGCCTCCCGGACTATTAACCGAAGCTTTTCTTACCTTTTCCGTAATTGCCTCTTCATCACAGGTTAGTCCCATAGCCTCAGCCGTCATAACCGCTTCATGAATCAACTGCTTCGTCATCCGCCATGCGTACTCATTTCCCGCAATATACTCCATATCCACCTGCAGAATACCGGTAACAGCACTCAGGGAAACATTTGTGAAAAGTTTATCCCAAATCAACTGCTGGATATTCTCATGAATTCTCAAATGGAAGCCGCAGCTATCAAAAGCCTCTTTCAATTTCGGCAAAAATCCTTCCTGGTCCTCCACCAGCATACCGGCGTTGGTATTGCCAACTCCGCCGCGTCTTACATGGCCAAAGCCCAGTACGGCGCCGTTATCTTCTGTCGTTCCGATCACGACCCGGTCTTCCGGAACATATTGTTTCAGCAAATCTTCGTGTCCCGCGCCATTTTGCAAAGTCAGCAATCTGGTATGCGGTCCGATCAGATGTTTATTGCTGTCCAGGGCAGCTTTGGAAAAAATGGCCTTCACAAACAGAATGATCAAATCCACATCTGTAATGCCTTCCGTTTTAGTAACTGCCTTTGGATGATACGTATTTGTCACACCGTCCTCATCAATTTTCAAACCGTCTGCGTTGATCGCATCTACTACGGTCTGATTGGTGTCTACCAAATACACATCATTATGCAGAGAAAGATGTCCGCCATAGATAGAACCCATTGCTCCCGCGCCAATTACTACTATTTTCATTTCTACACTCCATTTCTCATAATAAGGAACCGGTCAGGCCGGTTCCTTTATTATGTCTCAAAATCAATGAATTACTCTGAAAATTCAGCTAATCCCTCAATCGCGTAAGCACGAACCGGACAGGAGTCCAGACCCATAATCGGCAGTGGAGAATAACTCATGAAAAATACATCTTTTTCCAGTTTGTCAAGGTTCTGCAGAACTTCCAGGAATACGATATTTTCGGCCATTAAAATATCATGGAATGGTTTTACATCCTCATTGCAGTTTTCGATGGATACGCCGTCACCGAAACCTACACATTTCACTTTATGATCACGGAACCATTCAGCACTCTCGCCATTGATCAAAAGACGATGATCTTCTTCTGTGTTGGTAGCAGCTGTAAAAGGTTTCATTTTGTAAGAGGAATCCAGGATTACGATATCTCCCTCTTTAATCTTACCTGCTGTCGCACGATCCAGATCTTCTTTCGTGATATGTGTATAAGGAGCAACCGTGTCTTTGAAATCGATATAAATAGCTCTTCCAAAGAAAGTGGTTAAAGGCAGTTCCGCAACGCTTGGCCAGTTGTCATCATGATGATAAGGGCATTCGCAATGTGTTCCCAGATGGCTGGTCAAATCCATAATCGTATGGAAATCCGGGATCGGGCCACCGGTGTTAAAGCGAAACAGATGACATCTTCTTGTCTCCGTCTTCGGATCCAACTGCTTTGTTAAATCAACGATTCTCAAATTACCCATGTTGTACACGCACATATTAGGTACCTCCCATTAAAATGTTTTTTTTGCCGTTACACATATCTGAATCAGCCATAACCTTGAGTCATCCCGCACGAATCATCGGTTTTTCTTTTTCTTATTTTCCTCCAAAACAGGAAAAAGAAATGCAAATCCAGATTGAAACCGCTTACATACATGTTATCAACATAACGGACAAAAGGCAACCCATTTTTTACCTGCATTATTAACAAATTTTTTCGATATTTTTTGTCTAATTTTAACATTTTTATGTCGTACGTGTGTTTTTCGTTGATTAATTATTGACTTTCTATTGAAAAACGTTTAAACTTCATTGTAAGCCTTTACATTTTTATCCAAACACAATATGAATGGAAAATAAATGTATATTTGAGAGAATTTATTTAATGAGAGGAGAGACACGATATGCAGCAATACATCCAAATACATCCCACTGACAAAGTTGCCGTAGCACTCTGTCCGCTGGCAGCCCAAACCACCGTGCACATCGGTGACAAAGCCGTTACGCTGCGGGAAGATATTCCCCAGGGACATAAATTTGCTTTGTGTGATCTGGCGGAAGGCGAAGAAGTCATCAAGTATGGCTACCCGATCGGTATCGCCCGTGAACCGATACTGGCAGGCAGCTGGATTCATGTACACAACATGAAAACAGGTCTGGGCGATCTTTTGACCTATACGTATGATAAACAGGAGGCAGCGCTTGCTCCCACCGAGGAACGCTTCTTCCAGGGCTACCGCCGCAAAGACGGCAAAGTCGGTGTCAGAAATGAAATCTGGATTATCCCTACCGTAGGTTGTGTCAACAACGTTGCCACCGCCATTGAAAAACGGGCACAGGCTTACGTCAGCGATCATATGGAAGCCGTAGTTGCTTTTCCCCATCCCTACGGGTGCTCCCAGATGGGCGATGACCAGGAACATACCCGTCAGATTCTGGCAGATCTGATTAACCATCCCAATGCAGGCGGCGTTTTAGTACTTGGCCTTGGCTGTGAAAACAGCAATATCGGTGAATTGAAAAAATATATCGGTCCATACGATGAAGAACGGGTAAAATTTCTTGTCTGTCAGGAATCGGATGACGAGATTGCCGATGGACTGAAACTGATCGATGAACTGGCGGCATATGCAGGAACCTTCCAACGGGAGCCCATTAACTGCAGTGAATTGATTATCGGCATGAAATGCGGCGGTTCTGACGGACTTTCCGGTATCACGGCCAACCCGACGGTAGGCGCTTTCTCCGATTTACTGATTTCCAAAGGCGGCACGACGATTCTTACGGAAGTACCGGAAATGTTCGGAGCTGAGACACTTTTGATGAATCGCTGTAAGAATGAAGAATTATTCCATAAAACCGTTGCTTTGATCAATGATTTTAAAAAATATTTTACCAGCCATAATCAGACCATTTATGAAAACCCGTCTCCCGGTAATAAAAAAGGCGGCATCTCCACCCTGGAAGATAAATCTATGGGCTGTACGCAAAAGTCAGGAAGCGCTCCGGTCTGCGGCGTGCTGGCTTACGGCGAAACAGTAAAAGAAAAAGGATTGAATCTGTTAAGCGCTCCTGGCAACGATCTGGTAGCTTCCACTGCCCTGGCCGCCTCTGGCGCGCACATTGTTCTATTTACGACCGGCCGCGGCACTCCCTTTGCCTCTCCTGTTCCGACCGTAAAGATCTCTTCCAACTCACAGTTGGCCGGTAAAAAATCCAACTGGATTGATTTTAACTGTGGTGTTCTGGTGGAAAATGCCACGCTGGATGAAATGGGACAAAAATTGTTTGATTACGTTATAGAAGTGGCTTCCGGAAAACAGGTAAAAGCGGAAGTAAACGGTTTCCATGATATGGCGATCTTTAAACAGGGCGTGACTCTGTAAAAATAGTAGGAGGAAAATCAAAATGGAAAATTTATGCTACAAAACACTGGAAGAACAAGGCTATGATGGCTATCTTCTAAAAGAAGCTCCAGAACGGATTTTACAATTTGGCGAAGGAAACTTCCTTCGTGCGTTTGTGGAATGCTGGATTGACAAAATGAACGAAAAGGCGGGATTTAACTCTAAGGTTGTTGTCTGCCAGCCCATCGGACATCCTTCTTTTGTTATTCAGAAGCTGAATGAACAGGAAGGTCTGTACACCCTGATTCTCCGCGGAAATGAAAACGGAACAAAAATTGACGACAGACGGGTGATCTCCTGCGTCAACAAGGCACTGAAAACCTACGAAGAATACGATAAGGTACTGGCTTATGCCGAAAGTGAAGATATTCGCTTTGTGATCTGTAATACAACAGAGGCCGGTATCCAGTATGTACCGGAGTGCCAGTTCACCGATGTTCCCGCGGAAAGCTATCCGGGAAAACTGACCCAATGGCTGTATCGCCGGTATGAAAAATTCGGAACCGTCAAAGGAAAAGGAATTGTTATTCTGGCCTGCGAACTGATTGATAACAACGGAAAAGAACTGGAAAAATGCGTAAACAAATATGCGGACCAGTGGGAATTGGGCGAAGGCTTTAAAACCTGGCTGGCAGAAGAATGTGTATTCTGCTCTACCCTGGTTGACCGTATTGTTCCCGGCTATCCCCGTGCCGACGCTGCCGCGATCTGTGAAGAACTGGGTTATCATGATGACCTGTTGGATGTTGGTGAAGTATTCGGCCTTTGGGTCATCGAAGGTCCCGCCTGGCTGAAAAAAGAACTGCCATTTGAGGAAGCAGGACTTCCGGTTATTATCTGTGATGACCATAAACCATACAAACAGAGAAAAGTCCGCATCTTAAACGGAGCCCACACTTCTATGGTTCTGGGCGCTTATCTGGCAGGACAGGATATTGTCCGCAACTGCATGAACGACGACGTGATCAGAGGATTCATGAATAAGACGATTTACGATGAAATCATTCCGACCCTGACACTGCCCAAAGAAGAATTAATGGAGTTTGCAGCTTCCGTTACAGACCGTTTCAATAATCCTTTTGTGGACCATGCGCTGATGAGTATCTCTTTGAACTCAACTTCCAAATGGAAAGCCCGCGTAATGCCATCTCTGAAAGGATATATTGCCAAAACAGGGGAACTTCCCACCTGCATTACGGCTTCCTTTGCTTTCTACATCGCTTTCTACAATGGCCAGAAGCTGACAGCAGAAGGTCTGGTCGCCAGCCGCGAGGGCAATGAATATGTGATTCAGGACGACCGGGATATTCTGGAATTCTATGAAGCCCACAAAGATGATACACCGGCAGAACTGGTACACGCCGTATGCACCAACACTGCTTTCTGGGGCGAAGATCTGACTCAGCTTCCTGGCTTCGAAGCTGCCGTTTTGAAAACGCTGGAAAAAATCAAAGCCGAAGGCACCTATGCCGTTATGAAAGACTGCTTATAAACCAATTTATGGCAGCCATATAGATTTCGTACC
>CAYRTA010000034.1:0-18370 GCA_964427045.1 uncultured Hoministercoradaptatus sp.
GGTATTTCCGTCTTTTAATTATTCAGTTGTAACACATGTATTGTAAACCTACAATCGACTAACTACAATATCCATGTTTGGACTTGACAAATGAATCGATATTTAATACAATTATATCGGTCATATTTTGTGCAAAACATGTATCGTAGAGTGATTTACTCTACGATTTTTTGTGCATAATGCCGTTTCGAATTGGTTAGTTATGACTAATTTCAAATTATAGCACTGTGCCGCCAAAATATAAAGGTAACTATTTAGCCATAAGTCACAGCCAAGGAGATTTACAATGCCTGTAATGAAATTGCGATAAGATAAACACAATAAGGCCAAGAAACAGTAGCTCTGGCCGAGCAGTATTAGGGATGGAATCTGGTTGAAGACATTAAAATTGAGAAGGTTGAAAAAGATACCGAATTAGCAATATAGAGGGAACAGAATAAGCGAACGGCTTATTTCATATGCTAACAGGTATGCAAAAGGACATGGATACATATAGGCAAGCTGGTACGAAAGGGCCTGCCTATATGTATTTTTTCAAAAAAAGTGCGGGCAAAAAATGCCGTTACAATGCCCGCGCAAGCATGCAGACCTACTCATTCCATGAATACTCGGACTGCAAACCCTCAGGGATATCAATGACATTTATTTCTTTGTACAGAAGTGCGCCGCCATCCACAATAAGGCGATTGATAATCCATTCGTCAGCAGAATAGTCCTTATACTCATACACTCTGTCATCTTTATTACCATCTACGATACCAATTTGTTCTCCACAGTCACTCGTTGAAATTACACAATACGGAACATAAGTCTTGTTTTCCCACACGATTGCGGCATAGTCATCATGAACTTCCGTTGTCATATCTGCTATTTTCCCCTTTAAACAACCACACAAAGAAAATAACAGGATGGTCATCGTAAATATATAAAACAATCTTTTCATTGACTTACTCGCCCTTGCTTAAGCTTCTTTTTCCTGCTCTTTTTCTTTCAGTCCCTGCATATATTGGTGCATGGACTCCGCCACCACTTTACTGTGGGCAACTGCCTCCACCACGGTACGAGCGCCGTTTACCACATCACCGGAAGCAAAGATACCCGGACGACTGGTATGGCCGGTTTCGTCAGCCACTAAAAGCCCTTTTCCGGTAGTTTCCAATCCGCCGGTAGTGGTAACGATTCGATTTTGCGGTCCCTGACTGATGGATACGATGACACTATCCGCTTCGTAGAGACGTTCAGAGCCGGGAACGTCCGTGAACGTGCCGTCCTCTTCCTCAATAATATCCTTGAAAATAACGCCGTCGTCGGTAATTTCCACCGGCGCCTTATTGTATTCAAATTCAATTCCCTCCAGCTGCGCATAACTGAATTCATGCTGGCTGGCGGCCACCTTTTTACTCAGTGAAAAACAGGTCAGATAACGAACGCCTTTACGGACGGCCGTCCGCGCCACGTCCATGGCCGCATTTCCGGCGCCGATAACAATGACGCGTTCTCCCAGAGAATAACTATCCGGATTATTCAGATAATTGATTCCAAAATGAACATGTCCCAGAGTCTCTCCCTTAATATGCAGTGCATTGGGCTTCCAGACGCCGGTACCTACGAAAATCGCCTTGTAACCATCCCGGAACAGGTCATCGATTCCGATGGCGCCGCCGATCTGGGTATTGGGCCGAAACTTTATCCCCTTTAAATCCAGATGCCGGTAGCGAAAATCCTCCAATACGGATTTTGGCAGACGAAATTCCGGAATTCCATAGCGGAGTACGCCGCCAATCTTATCTTTTCCCTCAAAAATCGTAACATCATACCCGTACCGCGCAAGAATAACGGCAATCGTCAGTCCTGCAGGACCGGAACCAATAATGGCGGCTCTTATTCCATTGGACTTTGCCGGTCCTTTTACCATTTTGTTGGCATAGGTGGACGAAATATAATTCTCAATGGTTGAAAAGTGAACCGGTGCTCCTTTCCGCCCCAGCACGCAATGTCCTTCACATTGGTTTTCATGATTACAGACCAAACTACAGACAGTCGTCAGGGGATTATTTTCAAAGAGCATTTTTCCAGCTTCATCCAGCTTATTTGCCTTCAGTAATTTAATTACCTCCGGTATCGGCGTATTGATGGGACAACCCTTCTGACACTGGGGTTTTTTACATCCCAGACAGCGGTTTGCTTCATCCATTACATGTAATGCCATTTGTGGGCCCCTCCTTACATTTTTTAAATTTTCTTATTGTAACATTTTCCTCTAAAAAAATATGATACAAAAGTTATTGTATCATATTTTTAAAAAGGAAGGGCATATATCATACAAATTCCTATAAAATATAAAAATCGCCCACAAAAATATTTACTTCTGATTTCCCGTCATAGTACCAGGCGTAAAAAGCGGAGCCAGATCCAAACGGATAAAATAGCCCTGATCATGCTGACATGCCGGACATATTGGAGGTACTTTCTCTCCTTCATAAATATACCCGCAATTTAGGCAAATCCAGCCCTGGGTTACATGGGAAATGTAAAGTTCATTTTTCTCTAAAAGTTCCGCAAACTTGCCAAAACGGTCTCCATGATGCTGCTCAACGGAAGCGATCATTTCAAAAGAAGCAGCCACACGTCCAAAACCCTCTTCCTTCGCCCGCTCTCCAAACACGCGGTAAACATCATCATGTTCCTCATATTCATTATGCTGGGCCATCCGCAAAAGTTCCGCCAGACTGTCACTGTGGTCCACCGGATAGGTGCCGTCCACGGTAATTGTCTGTCCGCTTAATTCCTTCAAATGATCATAAAACACTTTCGCATGAGCCAGTTCCTGATTGGCAGTAAACAAAAAGACCTGAGACACTGCATATTGTTTCTGTTTTCTCGCCACTTCCGCCGCAAAAGTATAGCGGTTTCTGGCCTGGCTTTCTCCCGCAAATGCTCTCATCAGATTTTCTTTCGTTTCACTGGTTTTAAAATCCACAGACATCATCTGTTCCTCCTTTTTTCAGATACCAAAAGTATTCCAAAAAATGGGAGGATTATGCATAGTATTTCAAAATAGGTTTCCACGCCTCGGCCAGCCGGTCCAGTGAAAAAGCGGCATTGGCCGGACTGGTGGACGGAAGCTTAATAATATCTCGTCCTGTCTGGGGCAGCAAATAACGCTGGTACAAAGTATAAGAGGTATTCCCGTTGGCAAAAATCTGCCGGATATCGCCGGTGTCCAGAATCGGGCCCAAATCATTGGGAACCACATTGCGGATACTGGAATCGGAAGAGCCCTGAATCTCACAGGAGGCAATCACATCCCACACGGCCACACCATGATTTAACAAAAAAGTCCGCTTCTCTTCCACCGTCTGGGGTGTCGGACAGTTGAACAATAATGCCAGCAATTTCCAGAAACGATTCTGCTTATGCCCATAGAAAAATTGCTGCTCCCTGGATTTCACGGAAGGAAACGAACCAAGAATCAGAATGCGGGAATGCTCATTATATACAGGAGCAATATTATGATATTCCATACTGTTTTTCCCCACTTTCCCTATTCTGCACTTCTATTTTTCCGGAGCATAACCACGTGATACCATATCCTGCCACGCTTCCTCATCAAAGGTGCGGTCCTTATAATAATACTTTCGGTCTTCTTCCGTTATCTTACGAATCACACGGCAGGGATTTCCGGCGGCGACAGACCAATCCGGAATATCTTTGGTAACCACACTTCCGGCGCCAATCACCACGTTATTACCAATGTGAACACCGGGACAGATCACCGTGTTCCCGCCAATCCAGCAGTTATCACCGATGGTTACTTCAATTCCATACTCGTAATCACTGTTTCGCGAATCGGGATGAAGCGGATGGCCTGCCGTATAAATGGCAACATTAGGCGCCAGCTGGCAATAATCGCCGATCTTCACCTTCGCCACATCCAGAATCGTACAATTATAATTGGCAAAGAAATTTTTGCCCACTTCAATATTAAATCCATAATCACAGTAAAAGGGCGGATTGATAAACGCGCCGTCCGATTTGCCCAACAATTCCTTAACGATAGCCGCCAGCGCCTTGCGATCCCACCGATCCGCCGTATTTAGCTTCTGCGTCAGTTTACGGGCCGGCATCTGCTGCTTAAATACTTCCTCATTGGAAATATATGGTATCTGTTTGTCTCTTCTCTCAATTTGATTCATTTTTTATTCTCTCCTTTATTTCGTCAGGTTCTTCACCCATCGGTATTTTTTATAATGATGGTATACAGCTGGTAATTTGACTATTTCATCCAGATTTAATATGAAGTATACCACCAAAACCGGCAATTTCAAAACAAAAGCTGCAAAAGCTCCCAGCGGAACACAAAATGCCCACATAGTAATGGTATCACAGCACAGACCAAACCGCGTATCACCTCCGGCGCAGAAAATGCCGGATATTATCGTACCATTGATTGACTTTCCAATCATATAATATCCGCAGATGTACAGCATCTTTCGCAGATACGCTGTAGCAGTAACAGTAAGATTGGCGGCACTTAAAATAACCGGGCTTAATAAAACAATCAGTCCGCCGGAAATGATTCCCGCAATAATAGCCAGACGACATAACCGGCCGCCATAGAGACGGGCTTTATCCAAATCTCCGCTGCCCAATTCATTCCCCACCAGAATACTGCCTCCCGTACCAATACCGAGGCAGACACATGCCATTACATTTTTTACGATGTTTGCTATGGAATTTGCCGCAATGGCATCGGTTCCCATACGCCCCAGAATAACGGTAAACATGGTAAATCCCACTCCCCATGCCATTTCGTTGAAACATACCGGCAGCGTATAATGATAGAAATCCTTCCGTAATCCGGTGCTTACATGAAAAATATTTTTCCATCGCAGCTTCACCACATCCCGTCTCTGATTTTCCGCAAAAACCAAAAACAACTCTACGGCTCTGGCAATCACAGTAGCCATGGCCGCTCCTCGGATGCCCCACTGGGGAAAAACTCCCAGACCTAATATGAAAACAGCATTTAACACAAAATTAATAACCACAGCTGATGAAGCATACAAAGTACTACGGAAGATGCGTCCGCTGTTTTTCATAATACATAAATAGATCTGGGAAATTCCCAAAAAAAGGTAGGAAAAAGATACGATCCTCAAATAGGGGATCCCGGCAGTAATCAGCGTCTCCTCGTTTGAGAATATACTCATAAGAAAACGCGGGCATAACAACGCTGTCCAAAAGAATAGCATGGAAATCAACAGTGACGGCCGCAGAGAAATCAATAATACTTCCTCTACAGACTTAATATCCCGTTTTCCCCAATACTGAGACGCCAAAACCGTCGTACCAAGCACCAGCGCGGTCTGAAGCAAACTCAACACAAACTGTACTTGTGTTGCCAGGGATACGGCGGATAAGGACATCTGATTCAGCAATCCCAGCATTAATGCATCCGAGGCACTTACGACGGATAATAATAAATTTTGTAATGCGATGGGCAATACCAATGCCCATACTTTTTTATAAAAATTATCCCTTTTCATCTTATGGATCCCATGTTATGCTATTACCATATTAGTACTTGAATAATCGTATTACCACCACATATGTCCCTGATTTTTATAACAATCGTCCCAAAGGAGAGAACCAAATTATGATTCATATCCAGGTTATGCAGGATGCCTCAGAAATCGTTCACTATAACAATATGAAACTGCCTCTTTACATCCGGCAATCCCATTTATCGGATTACCCCACCATGTGCGCTCTTTGCCACTGGCATGAGGATGTGGAATGCATTTTTATTCTGGATGGGGAAATGAAATATGAAATCAATGGAACGCACCTTCTGTTAAAAACGGGGGACTGCCTGATCATTAACTCCAGACAGATGCATTATGGATATGACCACACAAAAAAAGAATGCCATTTTATCTGCATTCTTTTCCACCCTGGCCTTTTTTCTGCCAACGTATTTCTATATAATCAATATTTTCAGCCAGTTCTGGACTGTCCTTCCCTGGAATACCACCATGTACCTTCCGATACTCCCCAGGCCCCGGTCTATGGCCGGTATATGCAAAAAATAGTAAATCTGGAAAATCAAAAGGCACCTGGTTTCGAACTCCAGATTTTATCTGTCATCAGCCTTTTCTGGCAGCAATTTTATCAGGATATTCTTCCCCGCTTGTCCGGTCCGGAAATCTATCGTGATCCTATGGTGGCTCTTCAGAAAAAAATGGTTTCCTATATTTGTAAACAGTATCGCGGCGCCATAACTTTACATGATATCGCCGCAGCCGGAAACATCAGCCGCAGTCAATGCTGCCGGATATTCCAAAAATATCTAAAACAGTCTCCTATGGATTTTCTTAATTCTTACCGTCTGGAGACAGCTAGATATTTATTGGAACATACGGATTATTCCATCACGGAAATTGCTCTCTCCTGCGGCTTTAACCATATTAGCTATTTCTCAGAAACTTTCAAAAGAAAGTATGGCTGCACGCCCCGGAACTACCGGGCGAAACACCGGATACGCTAACACGGCCATATCTGCCGCGTATAATCCCATTCACTCATCACTGGCAGCTCCAGTTCCAGGGCCGGAATCAACAATGGATTCGAAAAATCAGGAACTTTCTCATAGAAAGCCTGGAAAAATTATCCAGGCTTGTGTCAGTTTAGCAATTTATTGTTTTCCAGTCCTCCTTCTAATGATATACTCATCGTCCGCAGATGATCGTACACGTCCTTTTCAATGTCAGCCTCCTCATAGTCAATCGTACTTACTGCTCTGTCACCAAAAATCTCTCCCGGAACCAGCACCTGTCCCCCTGGTTGGATGGGCTCACAATTTCTTACATCATCTGCAAGTGCATCCATCTCTTTCTTAAAAGTCTCCAAATCCGAAAACATTTCCGGGGAAAATGCCATGAACAAATACCCCAGATCAAATTCATCCTGCGCCTCACTTCCCATTTTGGCGCCAATAAAGGCACCGGCCATGACTTCCAGCGCAAAACACAGCGCATATCCTTTGGGTCCCCCAAACGGCACACCTGCAGCCGCCTTTTCCGGATCTTGCGTAAAATGCCCATTCTCATCAAGAAAAGAATTCGGCGCCATAGGCCGTTTCTCTATGATGGCCTGGCGAATCTCGCCCCAAACCTTCTGGGCGGTAGCAAAATCAAAAATATATGGTTTTTCCCTGCTGCTGGGAAAGGCAAAGCACAAGGGATTCGTCCCAAATATCGCTTTTTTTCCGCCAAAGGGCGCTACACATGCAGGTCCGCCGTTATTTGTCAGCACACCTATCAGACCGGCGTCGGCAATTTTTCTCGCATAAGGTGTAATACGGGAATAACGGCTGATATGATCAAAAGCCACCACGCCGATTCCGTGTTCCTTTGCCATCTTAATCGCCAGATCCGTCGCATGCATAGCCGCTATGTGTCCAAGTTCACGGTTCCCGTCTATTCTGGCATAACATGCTTCTTTTTTTACAATTTTCATGGCGCCCTTTCTTTCTGCAATGCCAATATCCGTCATCAGAAATTTAGAAAGACCGTGTGTCTTATGTCCTTCCAGCTCAGCTTCTATGTAATCCTCAACAATAAACGCGGCCTCCTCCCCCGTAATCCCCCGAAGGGCCAGCGCATCCGTCATAAGTTTTCTGATTTTATCAACTTTTACTATCATACTTTTTTTCTCCAATCTCAAGGAATCCTTCATCTGCATTGATCCATACGATATCTCCATCCCTGACATCCTCGTAAAACTGAGGATCCACTTCATCCACCATGGGGATTTCCATAATAATCGCGCTGGAAACCAGTACCGTTTCCGGATACTGAATGATCATGCCGTTGGGCATATTGCCCCGCTTCATTAACTGGTACAGACCATCTGCCTGTACCACGGAACTGCCCTTTCCGCCCGGAAAAATCAAAATTTTCCGTGACATACTTTTTCCTTCTAACGAATGAGCCGGTTCCATTACAACTCCCGTCCCGGGATCGGTCAGATAAAACATGATATCATCTTTGGAAATTAATGCCTCTCCCTTAGCCATGCCTTCTGAAATTTTATGACAGCCGTATTTTTTTTCCATCTTATCGAACCTCCCCTGTTAATGCCGCTTCAATACATGTATCCAGATCACGGATAACAAAATCCATACCGCGGCGTTTTGGATAATACGCACATTTCGGTGACTCTGTCACGCCAACCCGGCCCCGCAGATGTCCCCAGCACGGCTGATCCGGGCAGGTATCCGGCACAATCTCGGCGCCCGCTTCTTTCAGTGTCTCTGTGATTCCCATACGATCTGCCAGTTCTTTCACATGATAAGAAGTAAGAATCCACATCTCCGCTTTCAGTTTTTTACCCTCAATCCGTTTAGCTATATATTTTGCCTGCTCCAGTGTAAAATGCGGGCATCCAAACATGGCAAAATCGATGTTCCGGCCGCCTTTCAGCGATATTTCCTCCAAAACCGCATCCAGATCATCATTAGTAATCTCTACCACTCTTTCCGGCTCTTTTCCTCCGAACGCCTGCTTTAGAGTCTGTGCTTCCGGTGTAAATCCCACGATATGATACATACCGTACGCTCCGGAGGTATTTAGCTGCGCGCCCAGGTTTGTCAGAGCCTCCGGACCAATCTGTTCGGGGAGACCGGTAAATACCGGGATGCCTTTGCCGATCTTTTTGCCCATATATCCCAACAGATGATACTGAAAATCGGACTTCATGTCAGCCTTTACCTCTACCAAAATATTACCTTTTCTATTTTCATCCAACAGCAGGCCATACTCCGGAACATAACCGGTAATGGCCGCGCATAAAGCACTGTTTGCGCCTTCCCGGTTACTCCTTGCTCCCCATACCGCGTTAATATATGGTGTCGCGCTGGATTCCGAGTATGCCGTAATTTCTCCGTAGCTGGGTACATTCGTCGCCACATAGGGCGTGCAGTTGTAAGTTAATACCGCGCCTAATCCCTTATATGCATTATGTGTTCTCTGCATCCATGCGGCATCTTCGGCGGACACCATATGATGCTCCGTAAAATACGACAGGCAAAATCCCGGATTTACCGTGGGCGCCACACGGCATCTCGCCCCTTCCGACAATAGTTTTTCCGCAAACCATAAGTCGGCCTCCTGATTACTTAAAGCTACATGTGCCCTCGTAATCGGCACCATTCTTTCCGCATGAAAAGACTCTCCCACCGCCGCCTGAATTTTCATGGCATAGGCCGTTCCTTTCCCATATTTCCCATCTAACATGTCCTGTTGTTCCTGTGTTAAATACACGATGCCACCTCCCATATCCTGTCATTCGTTACATTATTTTCCCCTGCAATCCCCGGCATAACCTTTATTTCCTGCCATACACAGACTTATACTCTGTAGGCGTCATACCATAATAATTTTTAAATACTTTCAGAAAATGCCGGATATTCACATATCCAACCTGTTCTGATATATCGGCAAGACGAAGCTGCTGATTCTGCAGCAACAGTTCCGCCGCTTCTTCCATCCGCAGGCGGTTCAGATAATTAGAATAGGATTCTCCCGTACATTTGTGAAAAATATTGCTCATATAACTTCCGGATACCCCTGCTTTTTCTGCTATAATCTCCAGGCTGATCGGTTCACAATAATTGGCCCGGATATAGTCCAGCGCCTTCTTCACCGCCGGATTCTTTTCTATGGAAAGATTGGTATTCCCGCCCGGAAAATGCACATATTCCTCATTTGAAAAAATATATTTCTGGATATAATGCAGATATTGTTCTTCGGACATCCGGGGAAATAAGGACAAAAAGCATTCCCGCAGATGCTCCATCGATTGTTTGTACATTTCCTGCCTTCTGTTTTCCAGGGCACTTCTGGCCTGTGCGGCCATTTTTTGTATTTCCAATACCTTTAAGGCATTTTCTTTTGACAAAACATGAAACCGCCCATCCGCAAACTGCCATTCTTTTTTGCCATATTCCGTCAAAAATATTTGATGCATGCCCCGCAATAATCTGGCTGCCTCACACCAGTTATCCGCTTCCTCCAGATCCTTTACAGACCGCACGAGAACGCCCGCCAGATTTCCATCGGTTAACCGTCCGCGGCAAATCTCATTTAGCTTCCTGTACATGTCCGCGATAAACGCAGCCAATTGCTGCTCCTGCCGGAATGAAAAAGCGATTACTATACTGTCTGTCTCATCCGAAAACACACAGCCTCTGATCCCCATGATCTTCTCTGCGGTAAATTTCTGATATAAGACTGACAGCCATTCTTCCGGATTTCCTTCTTCCGTCCCCGGCATATATAATTTAAAATACAGCAGCGGGAAGATAGAACAGGGGATATCCATCTGATTCATCTGTGTCCGGCAGTATGCCTTTTCATAGTCACGCCCCAGCGCGCAGGCACGTATGAAATCCGCAGTCAGAATATCTCTGGTCCTTTCCTGCAGTTCGCGATGGGCCATCTCATGTTCCTTCTGTTTTTCCAGGGATTTCCACTGTTCCTCTGCCTGTTTCAGCACCTCTTCCAGGTCCTTTTCCATAATCGGCTTCAATAAATATGCCATGACGCCGCTCTGAATCGCCTTTCTGGCATATTCAAATTCTCCAAAACCGCTCAGCAGTACCAGCATAACCTGGGGATATTTCCTGCGTATCTGCTCACACAGCTCCATCCCATCCATCAAAGGCATCCGAATATCTGTAATAACCAGATCGACCGGTGTTTTTTCCATCTGTCTGAGGGCATCCTCTCCATTTTCACCGAATGTGGTTACCTGAAAAGCATGATTCGTTTTCGGAATCAATGACATAAGATATCTTCTGGTTAATTTTTCATCCTCTACTACCATTGTCCGAATCATCTTTCTCCTCCTGTTCTTTCCAGATATCCGGAATTACGATATATACCCGCGTCCCCATCTGCTCCCGGCTCTCCATCTGAATTCCCGCTTTTTCACCAAAACGCATCTTCAGCCGTTTATCAGCTACGGAAAGTCCCAATCCTCCGGCCTTCAGCAAATCCCCCCGGAGAATATGGCTTTCTTCCTGCAGCTGCTTTCGTATTTGTTCCAGCTTCTGTGCCGATATTCCATAGCCATTATCCTCTACGGCAATATACAGGGTACCCTGTTTCTCCTCACAGAAAATTCGGACAACCATATCTTCTCTCGTATTTTCATATCCATGCACTACCGCATTTTCCACAATGGTCTGCACCGTCAGCGAGGGAAGCGCAAGTTCCATATATTTCTCCGGAATCTGAATTTCATACCGAAGGGTCTTTCCGAATCTTGCCTGCTGTATCAGAAGGTAGGATTCCAAAAGCTTGCATTCTTCAGACAGGGTGATATCCTTATCGATATACGCGCTGCCCCGCAAAAAAATACTGAGCCAGTTGATACAATCTATGGCTTCCTGCCGTTTTCCCCGATGCACCATGATAGCGATCATGCTCAATGTGTTGTATATGAAATGAGGCCGAATCTGACTGTTCAGCAGATTTAACTGCATTTCCTGTTTTTCCAGATTGCTCTGATAGATTTCATTTGTCAGCTCCATATTTCTTCCATAAATCTGCTCCAGGGAATCCAGCATCTGGTTTAAATGTTTTCCCAAACGGCCATACTCGTCTTTACTTTTCCCCCGATATCTGGCATATAAATTCCCTTCCCCTACCATTTGCATGAGATGCAGAATCTGATAAAAGGGATTTAAGGACAGATAAAGAAGCATATAAAGAGCCACACCACCGAGGAAAATGATGATGATGCAAAAAAGTATAACGGATCTTGCTATTTCAGCTGTTTTTCTGTTCAGTTCGGCAAGGGAATACACTGACACCATACTCCAGCCAAAACGTTTTAGCGGCACCTCGGATATCAGAAAACCTTCCTCTTCCATTTCTTTTAATTCATCTGTACTTATATAATTGATTTTCTCCTGCAGGCCGCTATCCAGATTGCTGAATATAATCTCCCGGTCCTCCGACAGAATTGCGGTACCTCCTGCTTCCCCCAGCTCCACCTCACTGCATAATTTTTTTATTGTGGCAAAGCTGGCATCTACGCGGATCACACCAATAATTTTATCCTTCTCCTTCAAACTATTAATAACATTCACAACAGAAAAAGCGTCAAAACCATCTGATGAATCCTTCGAAGGAAAGATCATAAATGTACTTTTCGTCTCCAGGGCTTTCTGGTACCAGGAATTCTGAATAACCCGTTCATATACGGTACTTCCCCGAAAGGGATAGCGGGCTATCACATAACTGTCATCCGTAATTACCAGCACTCTTCCTATGTCCCGGCGCGGCAGCACCATCATACTTTCCAGATAAGCATTTATCTTTCTCTGCTTTAACAGCCGCTTTGACAATTCTTCCGGCGTCTCCTCCTCCAGAAGTTCCATGATATCGTTATCGTAATAGGGGGTGAAGGTCAAACGGTAAATTTCGTCTACATAATTGTCTATATTATAAGACAGCTGCTGCAGCAGAATCTGGGAATCATGATAGGCATCTTCTGTATATTGGGTCCTGAATTTCACAAAGGAATAGCCCGTAATATAGACGGTGCATATTATTACGATACAGATAAATATCAACAAAAATTTCGTTTTAATTTTCATAGGCGTTCCACCCCTGTTCCGCGATTTCGTATCCGTTTCCTTCGTTTTGTACCATAGGGAACAAAATTTCCGGTGATAGTACATAGTTTCCGGTAATAGTACAATAATTCCGACGATAGTACAATATTTCCGGCAATAGTACAATATTTGCGGCAATAGTACAAAAGCTCCCGCTCAGACAACCCTGAAATCCGGAATGTCTGAGGGGAGCAGACAGATTTATCTTACGCTTCCGCTTTCTGTTTCTCTGCCCGATAGTTCTTCAGCCTTTCCATAAATGCATCCCGAAGCACCACCTTATCCACAGAAATAATAGCCGGCTCATCCATGATTCCATGTTCATGCGCATAGGACATGATTTTTTCCGTCCATTCCAGCACCAGCGGATGATCCGGTTCTCCCGGGTAACCCAGCGCTTCCGCCAGGTCACCTTCTCCTATGCTGGCCGCATCAATACCTTCCACAGCAAAAATCTCTTTGTAGTTATCAATTCCCTCCGCATCTTCAATAAGAATACTGATAAATATTTCTTCTTCATATTCTTTTATATACTGTTTCATATCCATCAGACCATATCGTTGTGCCCGTCCGTCGCCGGTATAGCCGCGCCTTCCGATTGGCGCATAACGTACGGCCCTGACAATTTCCTCTGCCTGTTCCTTCGTACGGACATGCGGAAATGTAAAACTGGTAATTCCAAAATCCAGTAAAGCTGTAATCATGCTGTAATCCGTGATTCTGGCCAGCGCGGCCATACCCACACTGTCGCAGACTCTTACAATACTCTGAATGGTCTCCGGATTGAACAGATTATGTTCCATATCGATCCATACAAAATCATAACCTGCCGCGGCCGCAATCTCCGCAATATCAGGACTGGCAATAGATATTCCAAGTCCTGCCGGCTTTTCTCCGTTTATCATCATTTGACGTATATTCTTGCGCCATCTCTTCTCAACATTTCCAAATCGTCCATAATTCTCCATATTTATCTCCTCTTTCTTCCGATCAGCCTTTCACGGCTCCTGCCGATAATCCCTTAATAAAGTATTTCTGCAGACATAAGAACAAAATTACCATAGGAATTGCACTGATTATGGCCGCTGCCGAAATACAATTCCAGTTTTTTGTGTTTTCCATAACAAATTGTTTCATGCATAACGGCAGCGTATACATTGCCTTGTTCTGCAAAAAGAATACTGCCTGAGAATAGTTATTCCAGAATGTCACGCTGCTGAGAATCACAACGGTACTTGTAATCGGTTTCATTAAGGGAAACGTAACCATCCAAAACGCCCGAAACCGTGAACATCCGTCCAAAGTGGCTGCCTCTTCCAAATCTCTGCTCATAGACTCTACAAACTGTTTATATAAAAATATACAGTATGGCAGTCTGTTTGCCGATAATAAACAGATCATCGCCCAATGCGTATTAATACCATTGATCCGGCGCATCAGTGTATATAACGGCACCGTATTGATAATGCCCGGCACCATCATGCAGGCCAGAAATATGGAAAAAATCGCTTTATTTATCGGATTGGGATATCGGGCAATGGTGTATCCCGCACTGGCGCCCAATAATACGACGATCAGCAAACTTCCTATGGTAATCAGAAGTGAATTCCAGGCCGCCTGTCCCATGTTTCCTCTGTTCCAGGCCTCGATAATATTTACCGTTGTAAAATCCGGCGCCACAAACACCCCCTGAGATAAAGGATTCCCTCTGTCATTTACGGCCACGTAGCACAACACATAGAAAGGAAACAACATCACAAATGCCAGTATCACCATAAACACATAGCCTGTTATTTTGGACAATTTCTTCTGACATGTTTTCATCACCACACCTACCTTTCTTTCTGCATGGCACGATAGACCAAAACTGTCGGAATCAATGTAATAACAAGAAGAATCAGGGCCACCGCAGTAGCATATCCGGCTCTTGTCCCGGCACTCATACGATAAATATAAACCGATATCGTTTCTGTCGCATATCCGGGGCCTCCGTCTGTCAGGGCAATAATACTGTCATGTACTGACAGGGCGCCGATAATATTCGTAACAATATTGATCTGAAAGGCAGGTTTTAACATCGGAATCGTAACACTTCGCAGTTTTTGCAAATAACCGGCTCCATCAATCGTGGCCACCTCATACAATTCCTGGGGAACGGACTGCAGTCCGGCCAGATAAATTACCATTGCCGGACCTGAAAACTGCCATATATTGACTACCAGGATAACCCAGAAAGCACTGTCCGGATATGCCAGCCATGTTTTAAAATATCCACCCAGTCCCAAAATCTCCATGATCTGCCGGACGGCGCCGCCGCCGTCCGACCGCAGCATCAGCTGCCAGATATAGCCCATAGTCAAAGAACTGATTACAGAAGGCATGTATACCAATGCACGCATTGTCCTGTTGAATTTTAGCTTACTGTCTAAAAACAGCGCCAGACTCAGACCAATCACATTAATGCCGACAGGCTCCAGAACACCGTACTTTATGGTAGTAAGCATGGTATGTATTGCTCTGCTGTCTCTAAAAAACTCTTTGAAATTTCGCAGACCAACAAATGTCCTGTTTGCGGATATGCCATCCCAATCAGTCATACTCATGCCAATCCCCATCAAAAGAGGATAAATAAAGAAAACGGAAAACAACAGGAATGCCGGAAGTGCCATGTACTTATAATAATTATTCCTGAACCACTTCAGCATAAAGTCACTCCTAATCTTTAATTACTTCCGTAAGCGGCATTCCATTCATCGGTAAACCTCTGTGCAAAATCATCCGGTGACAAGCTTCCTACCAGCATTTCTTCAATGATACTATCAAACTGATCCAGATAGAAGCCATTTGGCGATTCTGTCTGTACAACCCCAGTCTCACAGTTATCCAATACATCACTGACTTCTTCAACAAATTTTTCGTCGGCCCATTCCACCTGAACACCTTCCACGGAACTTGGGCAGCCTCGGAGCGCGCAATAGTCTGCTGTGTTATCCATCCAGGCAGTTAAAAATTCTTTCAATTCCTCCTGATACGGGCTGGAGGCTGAGATAGAAATGCAGGAATCATAATCTACGCTTCCATACGCTTCCCGGCCATCAATAGCAGGAATAGCCGAAAATCCAAGATACTCGGCAATTTCCGGATACTGCGCAATCGCATCTCCATACCACCAGGTACCATCTAACATCATGGCAATTTTGTGCTGCGCAAAATCCTCCGCCGCCGTATCCGCGCTTCCTACAATGGCAACTTCTTTATCAATCAGTCCCTCATCCACCATATCCATCAGACAATGTGCCCATAAATCCAGATAACCATCTTCCATGAACCGGAGAACACTCTGGTCATTCTGCGTCGCCGCTTTATTATAGGCTGTCATTCCCTGATCCAGCATAGATAATCCCATTGCCAGATAATAGATCTGATGTCCCATATTCGCGTCCTCGATATAGAATGGATATACGTCCGGTTTCTTTTCTTTTATGATCCGGCATGTCTCTACAAGTCCTTCCCAGGTAGTAGGGGGTTCCAGGCCCAACTCTTCAAATATGGTTCTGTCATACATCAGACCATACGTCCCCATTCCTGTCGGCAAACGGTAAATATGATCAGTCGTATTCTCTCTCACAACATCAATTAAATCCGGTCTGACCTTTTCTACCAATTCAGGCATTTCCTCATCAAGCGCCACATATTTTCCTTCTACCATATACTGTGTCGTCTGCGGACCCATGATAATCTCCGGTTCTTCACCGGCAGCATATCTTGCCTGTAATACGGCACTGTCCGTCTGCATGTCCGTCGTAATATGCACACCGGGATGCTCTTCATTATATTTTTCCACAAAGTCATCAATATAATCTACCATTGTATTCATACGGTGATAGAAAGTTAATTCTACAGGTTTCCCTTTCGATTCTGCCGATTCCTCCTGTGCGGAATCTGATGAATTGCCCTGTCCGCCATCCGCGCTTCCCCCACATCCTGCGGCAGAAAAGACAAACAACGCAAGCGCGGCAGTAATACCTATTACTTTTTTATAATTCATAAGCCCTCTCCTTTCCCATATATCTTTCAGCTGATTTGATATTCTGGTCTTGTGATAATACCTATTATATTCTTCCGCTTTATGGCCAACAAGTGTCTCTTCTTTCAATTCGAGTGTCAATTTTTTAGCACTATATACAAATTTATTATTCAGGTTCGGTTTTATTTATCTATATTGCACATGCTGCCTATCCAATGAAACCGCATCAATCAGCCTTATTTCTTCTTCCGTAAAACTGGTATTTTTTAACGCACCCAGGTTGCCGATAATCTGGGAGGGTTTGGAAGCTCCTACCAGAACACTGGTCACGATTCCATCCCGAAGGATCCAGCTCAGAGCCATCTCAGCCAGACTTTGTCCACGTTCGGCGGCCAATGCATTTAATTGCTTAACTTTCTCCAAATAGCTTTCCGTAAGAGCATCTTCATGCAGATAACTCCCCTTCTGTTTCATACGGCTGTCTTCCGGAATTCCATGCAAATATCTATCTGTTAACATGCCCTGGGCCAGCGGACTGTATGCAACAATTCCCTTTTTCAGTTTTGCCGCTGTCTCTTTTAATCCATTCTGTTCAATCGTCCTGTCAAAAATCGAATAACGATTCTGATTCACAATAAACGGGCAATGCAGATCCCGCAAAATCGCGGCAGCCTGTTCCATAGTTTTGCCATCATAATTAGAGAGCCCTGCATACAATGCTTTACCGCTTGCAACTGCCTGCGCCAATGCCCCCATGGTCTCTTCCAGCGGCGTTTCCGGATCCATGCGGTGATGATAAAAAATATCTACATATTCCAGTCCCATGCGCTTCAGACTCTGATCCAGACTTGCAAGAAGATATTTCCGGCTGCCCCAGTTACCGTACGGACCAGGCCACATATCATATCCCGCTTTGGTTGTAATAACCATTTCATCACGGTAAGACTGTAAATTTTCCTTCATAATATAACCGAAATTTGTTTCGGCACTGCCTGGCGCCGGACCATAATTATTCGCAAGATCAAATTGGGTAATGCCATTATCAAAAGCCGTAAGGACAAGCTGCTTCATGTTGTCATAAGAAGCTGTGTCTCCAAAGTTGTGCCAAAATCCCAGGGATATTGCCGGAAGTTTAAGTCCGCTGTCACCACAGTGATCATACGGCATAGACTGATAACGTGTTTCTGATGCCTGATACATAATTCTACCTCCTATATTTGTTTTCCTTTTATTATCATGATACTCTTTCCTTTCTTCCGCCAACAAGTGTCTCTTCTTGGGATTTGGGTGTCCTTTTTTTCTGGCGCACCGGGCTCCGATACAAAAATAGGGAAATCGGCTAATGCCGATTTCCCCCTCTATTCTTATTTTGCTGCTAATGAATGAGCCAACTGTAATCCTTACGGCAATCGAGAATATATTCCACATATACCGTATCATCTTGAATTTGGTATAAGACAAGATACCACTTTCCAATAAACATCTTATGATATTTGTTCGATGGGATATACAGTTCCTCAAAAAACGGACAAACTAAATCAGCCGCCGAAGGTAAAGAAAAACCCCGGAAAATGGCGTATTTCCGGGGTTTTTGAGCCTTTTTGATTGTAATTTTCCAGCCGATTAACGCTTGCTGAACTGCGGCGCACGACGGG
>CAYRTA010000035.1:0-18063 GCA_964427045.1 uncultured Hoministercoradaptatus sp.
GGTTCCCTCCCCGTATTAAATAAGCAGGTGGTAGAATATGCGCTGGCTCTTGGCATGGCGGCCAATTGCCAGATTCATCAATATTGTCGGTTTGACAGAAAAAATTATTTCTATCCCGACAACCCCCAGAATTATCAGATTTCTCAGTTATATCTTCCCATTTGTCATGATGGCTGGCTGGAAATCAACACTTCGGCAGGACCAAAGAAAATCCGTATCCACGAGATGCATATGGAAGAAGATGCAGGGAAATTGGTACACGATGAATGGGAAGACACTTCTCTGGTGGACTATAACCGAAGCGGCGTGCCGCTGATTGAGATCGTATCAGAGCCGGATATGCGCACCTCGGAGGAGGTCATCGCTTACCTGGAAAAGCTGCGCATGATCTGCCAATATCTGGGTGTATCCGACTGTAAACTGCAGGAAGGTTCCATGCGTGCCGATGTCAATTTGTCGGTTCGTGAGGTGGGCAGTGACAGACTGGGTACCAGAACGGAGATGAAGAATCTGAACTCCTTTAAAGCCATTGCCCACGCCATCGACGGTGAACGGGAGCGGCAGATTGAACTTCTGGAAGCCGGACGCCCGGTCATACAGGAAACCCGCCGCTGGGATGACAATAAGGAATCTTCTTATGCGATGCGTTCCAAAGAGGATGCCAAGGATTACCGCTATTTCCCGGATCCGGATTTGCAGCCGATCAGCATTTCCCTGGTTTGGATGAAGGAAATCAAGAGCCGTCAGCCGGAATTTCAGGAGGAAAAGGCGGCCCGTTATCAGAAGGAATACGGTCTGTCTGCTTATGACGCCAATATTCTGACCCAGTCCAAACGTTTGGCGGATATTTTTGAACAGACAGCGGCGCTGTGTCAGAATCCAAAGAAAACGGCCAACTGGCTCATGGGTGAGACTATGCGTCTTTTAAAAGAAAAAGCTATGGATCCGGAAGATTTGAATTTTACGCCGAAGCATCTGGCGGATCTGATTCTTGCCATTGAAAAGGGACAGATCAACCAGCAGAATGCGAAGAAGGTATTTGCCCATATTCTGGACGAGGATGCAGAACCCCTTTCTTATATGAAAGAACAGGGTCTTTTGATGGTATCGGACTGTGGAGCCATTGAGACGGCCGTGGATGCGGTATTGGCCGAAAATCCAAAAACGGTGGATGAATATCACAGTGGAAAGGAGAAAGTACTGGGCTTTTTGGTGGGGCAGGTCATGAAGAAAATGCGCGGAAAGGCTGATCCTGTCAAAGTGAATGAATTATTAAAGGTAAAACTGTAAATTCATTGGTGAATTACCTGAATTACCGGAAATACTGAAATCCCTTCTGGACACGGAAGGGATTTCGCTGTAAAATGGTAAAGGACTAAAGTAATTGAGAAATAGTTAAATAGAAAGGAACATAGAATTATGCCGAAGTTAAATGAAAATTATCTTCAGTTAAAGGACAGCTATTTATTTTCTGAAATTGCCCATCGTACTGCCGCGTACCAGGAGAAGAACCCGGATAAACCGGTGATTCGTCTGGGTATCGGCGATGTAACCCGCCCGCTGTGTGACTGTGTATTGAAGGCACTCCATGAAGGCGTAGATGAAATGGGTTCTTCCGAGACCTTCAAGGGTTATGGCCCTGAGCAGGGATATGAAAAGACGAGAAATGCCATTGCAGCTTATTATAAAAGAAATGGTGTAGATGTGGATCCGGCAGCTATTTTCATTTCTGATGGCGCCAAGAGCGATACCGGTAATATTACGGACCTGTTTGGAGCCGGAAATGTGATCCTGATTCCGGACCCGGTTTATCCGGTATATGTGGATACCAACATTATGCGCGGCAATCAGGTGGAATTTATCAGCGGTAATGCGGAAAACGGTTTTCTTCCGATGCCAGATCACAGCAAACATGCCGATTTAATCTATATCTGCTCTCCCAATAATCCTACCGGAGCCTGCTACAATAAAGAGCAGTTAAGGGAATGGGTAGATTATGCGCTGGCAAATGAAGCAATTATTCTCTTTGATTCGGCTTATGAAGCATTTATTACCGATCCGGAGCTTCCGAAGAGTATTTTTGCAATTGAAGGTGCGAAGAAATGTGCCATTGAATTCTGTTCGCTGTCAAAGACGGCCGGATTTACCGGAACCCGCTGCGGCTATACCGTTGTTCCGAAGGAGCTGGTATTTACCGCCTCCACCGGAGAAGAGATGTCTCTGAATGCTATGTGGAACCGGCGCCAAAGCACCAAATACAATGGAACTTCTTACATTGTACAGAATGCGGCTGCCGCCGTATTTACAGAAGAAGGCATCCGGCAGTGTCAGGAAAATCTTGCTTATTATCAGAACAATGCAAAAGTGATTGCAGATACGCTGAGTGAATTGGGAATCACTTACACAGGCGGTAAATATTCTCCATATATCTGGTTTGAGTGTCCGAATGGCATGGATTCCTGGACCTGTTTTGATTATCTGTTGGAAAACATTCAGGTTGTGGGAACACCCGGCGCCGGATTCGGTGAGAATGGAACAAATTATTTTCGTCTGACTTCTTTTGGAACCTATGAAAATACCGTGGAGGCCATGCGGCGATTCAAAAAATTATTCAGTAAATAAGTGTAATGTCCTAAAATAAATGGTTTGTTATTTTTACTTTATGGTCTTTATGAAATGCAGTGTTTATGATATGAATAAAAAGCTTGCTTAATTAGGATTATATAAAGTATAATAGATAGAAGGAAGGGCGTTTCCGAGGATAGGAACGCCCTTTTCATGGTTATCGGTGTGAGGAAATGAGATGCATTTTAAAGATATGGTATATGAGCGGATCGACTACGAGACGATCGAGCGGCGTTATCTGGATTTGATCCGGGAAATGAAGGAAGCCGGCAGCGAGCAGGAGTGCCGGGCGGTCCTTAAAAAACGGCAGGAGCTGTTTGCGGATATGACGCCCATGGAACTTTGCACTGTCAGGCACGATCTGGATGTTCGGAACGCCTTTTATGCGGCGGAGCAAGCCTATTACGATGAGATTTGGCCGAAGATTATGGATTTATCACGGCAATTTGAACGAGCGCTGCTGCATTCTCCTTGCCGGGATTACATAGAACAGCTTTTGGGGCATCAGGCTTTGGTGATGATGGAGACCGGCCAGCAGGGGTATCAGCGGGAACTGATTCCCCTGGTACAGGAGGAAAACAACCGGATGAACCAGTATAACCAACTGGTATCCACGGCAACGGTTTTCTGGAAGGGGACGAAGGTGAAGCGTTCCCTGATGGCGGCGGATACCCAGTCCAGGGACCGCGGGGTGCGAAAGGCGGCCAGTCTGGCGGTTTCGGATTCCTGGGAGGCCCAGAGAGCGGAAATCGAAGAGATTTACGACCGCTTGGTAAAGAACCAGGACGAGCAGGCCAGGCAGCTTGGCTTTTCCAACTATGTGGAGCTGAGTTATTACCGGATGAACCGGATTGGCTACGACGCCAAAGATGTGGCCCGTTTTCGGGAACAGATCAAACGGCATTTGGTTCCGCTGCTGGTAACCATGGAAGATAACCGCAGAGTGAGAATCGGGCTGGACGAATTGTATTTGTATGATAACGGAATCTTTTTCCCGGAGGGAAATCCGGTACCGCTGTACGATACCCAGGGCTGTCTGGAAGCGGCCCGGAAGATGTATACCCAGATGTCCCCGGAAACAGGGGAATATATTGCCTTCCTTCTGGACCATGGCCTGTATGATGTGGAAATTCGGGATGGAAAGCGCGGAGGCGGTTATATGGCCTTTTTCGAGAAATACCGCGCCCCGTTTATTATGGCGAATTTTGACGGCACCATCGAGAACGCCTATATCATGTGTCATGAGGGCGGCCATGCTTTTCAGGGATATCTGAAGAGAAACGAGGAATTTCGGGAACGGCGGGACTATTCGGCGGAGGCGGCGGAGACCCATGCCATGGCGATGGAATTTTTCGCATGGCCGTATATGGAACTGTTTTTCGGAGATCGTGCCGAAGATTACCGGACCATGCATTTGGAGGATGCCCTGCGTTTGATTGTGCGGGAATGCCAGCAGGATGAATTCCAGCAGTTGGTTTACGAAAATCCGTCTATGTCAAAACAGGAGCGCAACCTTCTATGGCAGAAATTGGAGCTTTCCTATTTCCCCGAAAGGAAGTATGATGGTGATCGGAATTTGATGGAGGGCTGCGGCTGGATGCGGATTCCCCATATGTTCCACTGGCCGTTTTACGCCATTGATTATGCCCTGGCCCAGGTATGCGCCCTGGAATATTTGCAGTGGATGAAGAAGGATAAGGCGGAGGCCTGGCAGAGTTATCTGACCTTCTGTAAGAATACCGGAACCGAGAACTTCCGGGAATTGGTTCGCCATGGAGGCCTTGGGGATCCGTTTGAGGAAGGAACCATAGAGACGCTGGTATCATGGATACAAACACAGTTATGTTAGACTGTGCTTATATATATTAAAGAAAAGAGGTAATGCTATGAAAAGAAAGAGAGCTTTAGCAGCAATGATGGCTGCGGTCCTGAGTATGGGGTTACTCGCGGGCTGCGGCGGTGACAAGACAACACAAGAAGCTGATGGGGATGCGACATATACCTTTAATATTGCAAATTCCTATGTCGCCACCACCTGGAATCCCCATGAGGCAGAAGTGTCTTATTATATGGACGAGTACACCAGAATCGGTCTTTGGGATCTGGCGTTGAATGATACCGCGGACGGCTATGAATGGATACCGGAAATGGCAGTCGGCGAGCCGGAGGATGTGACCGGGGAATATGCAGGCGACGAGGTATATGGAGTTCCGGAGGACGCCACGGAGGGCTACGCTTACCGCATTACCCTGAATCCGGATGCAAAATGGGAGGATGGTACGCCCATCAACGCAGACAGCTACCTGTATTCCATTCAGCAGCTTCTGAATCCGGAGATGAACAATTATAACGCTTCCAATTACTATAAGGGACTGCCCATTGCCAATGCGGAACAATATTCGAAGTCCGGGCAGACAGAGGATGTTCCGGTGGTAGATATGGATACCTATGAGTACGCAGATTACGGCGACGCCGAGCTGTATATCAGCTTTACCCAGCCTTCAGCCGCTTTCTGGGGCTATGCCGGAACCGATTATTACGAGGGTTATGAGGAATACTATGTCAATGAAGCCGGCGAGGATTTGATAGAAAAATACGGCGGTGAAGATTACGTTGCGGTTACCGATGAGGTGATCGAGGACCTGAACTATATGCTTATGAACTTCTGGGGTGAGGAAGAAGTTGCAGACGACAATTATCTGAGCATGGCATTTTATGAGTATCAGGTGCCGGAGACCTCTTTTGACGAGGTGGGTCTGATTAAGACCGGAGATTATGAATTGACGGTGGTTATGTACAGCCCCATGGCTCCTTATTATTTCAAATACTACATTGGCGATTTGTACTTGGTATATGAAGATTTGTATGAGGCCGGAAAGCAGGAGACCGGCGATATGATTAAGACCAATTACGGTACCTCCGTTGATACCTATATGTCTTTCGGACCTTATAAATTGACTTATTTCCAGGCAGATAAGGAATGGCGCTGCACCAGAAATGAAAACTGGTACGGCTGGACAGACGGCAATCACGAGGGTGAGTATCAGGCAACGGATATCGTATGGAGCATTGTGGAGGATAAAGCAACCCAGGAACAGCTTTTCCTGCAGGGTAAATCCGATCAGATCACGCTGGATGCCAACACCATCGGAACCTACCAGAACAGCGATTATCTGACCTATCTGGAATTCAGTACCATTTACTATCTGAATATTAATAATGACGAGGATGCTCTGGCAGCCAGAGAGGAGCCGGGTATCAATAAAACCATCCTGACTTATGACGATTTCAGAAGAGGTATCTCTCTTTCCATCGACCGCATGGAGTTTGCGGCGCAGCAGGGCTATGGAAAAGCCATGTACGGTATGCTCAGCGATTACTATGTGTGCGATGTGGATACCGGCGAGAAGTACCGCGACTGCGAGCCGGCTCAGGAAACCCTGAAAACCTTCTACGGCGTGGACGATGTGGACGAGATTACCGGCTATGACCTGGAACAGGCGAAGGAATATCTGCTTTCCGGTTATGAGCAGGCCCTGGCAGACGGCGTAGTAAGCGAGACCGATAAATTTGTATTTGATTACCCGACCTGGACCAACGAAGAAAACTTCGTAAGAGAGGTGCAGTTTATTCAGGATTCTCTGGATGAGGCGACCGAGGGAACCGCTCTGGAAGGACGTATTACGGTTAATATGCAGGTTTCCGAAGACTATTACGGTATGCTTGACAGCGGCGAGTATGATATCTGCTCCAGCGGCTGGAACGGCAATGCTTCCGATCCGTATGATCTTTTGAAATATTTTGTTGACCCGAGCAACACCCCGCAGATTAATCTTGGATTCAATCCGGAAAAAGAAACCCTGGATATCGAGCTGGACGGCGAGACTGTCACCAACACCTACTATGAATGGTGGAATCAGCTCTGCAATGGTGAATATGCAGTTGCCGATGCAGAGATCAGAAACCAGATTTTAGCTTCCGTGGAACTGGCTCTGATGGAAAAATGCCGTGACAATCCGTTCTGGAGCGCCAGCACGCCATATCTGTTAGGTATGCAGATTGGATATCCGACCTATGAGGCCGTATTTGAAGTGGACTGGGGCGGAATCCGTGCCATGAGCTTTAACTACTCCGATGAAGAGTGGGAAGCATACTGCAAAGAGAATAATTACCAGTTAAACTATAAATAAGCGATAGATTTCCCAGGGGCGCTCGTGGTTTCATGAGCGTTCTTGGGAATGCTTATTATTCAGTACTAGAAAAGGAAATAATGAAATGAGAGATATGTGGAAATACATTCTAAAAAGAATTGTATTGATGATCTGCGTCTGTTTCATCATTATGACGATCTGTTTTGTTATGATCCGTATGCTGCCAAACCAGCTTCCTAGGGGCAACGGCGATTATGCGGCGGCGGTACAGGCCATGCGTAAGGCCTGGGGCTATGATGAACCGATATTGACTCAATATATAATCTTTTTGAAAAAGGTATTTACGGAATGGGATTGGGGCGTCTGTACTAAGGTAGGTACCTATCTGAATCCGGTTACGAAGCATATTGCGCAGAAGCTTCCCGCCACCATCGCGGTGAATCTATGGGCAATGATTGTCAGCATTCCGCTGGGTATTCTCTTTGGCATCTATGCGGCTCTGAAAAAGAATAAATGGCAGGATCATGTGATCTCGGTTGTCATTATGCTGTTTATTTCGGTGCCGGCCTACGTCTACGCTTTTATCGTACAGTATTTTCTGGGATTCAAGCTGGGATGGTTCCCGATCGTGGTAAATTCCGGCAGCAATTATTTTTCGCCCAGCATGCTCAGATCCATGGTGCTTCCGATTATGGCCATGTCCTTTGGTACCATTGCCAGTCTCATGCGTTTTGTGCGTGCGGAGCTTACGGAGACTTTGACCAGCGATTATATGCTGTTGGCCAGGACCAAAGGTCTGACGAGACGTCAGGCTACCCTGCGCCATGCGCTGCGGAATTCGATGGTGCCGATTATGCCGATGATTATCAGCCAGTTTGTCATGGTGCTTTCCGGCTCTCTGGTTATCGAAAAGATTTTTGGTATTCCCGGAATCGGAAGTACCTATGTAGCTTCTATTTTGGAACGTGATTACAGTCTGTTTCTGGCTGTCAGCATGTTCTACACGGTTATCAGTCTGGTGGCGACTTTGGTTATCGATTTGAGCTATGGTCTGATTGACCCGCGTATTCGTATGGGAGGAGGAAAAGCGAATGAGTAATCAGGAATTCCCCAAAATCCCCAAGGAAAAGTTTGCATTTGTGCAGCAGGAAGAGGTGCTTCACGATACGAAGCTGGAAACCAAGGAAGTGGGATATTTCCACGATGCATGGAACCGGTTTAAGAAGAATAAAGGCTCCGTTGTGGCGGCGGGTATTATCGTGCTGTTGATTTTATTTGCCATATTTACCCCGCTTTTGGGAACCTGGAATATGTCGTTTACGGACTCCTACTATACTTTTACGGCGCCGAAAAGCAAACTGTTAAGCAAGATCGGTATTTGGGACGGCTGCTCCAATAAGACCGTCAATCAGCAGGCCTATGATTATTATGAGGCGTCCGGAGCGATTGTCAAGGTCAAGGATTCCTATGAAAAGACGGAAAATGGCCGCAGCAATGTTTACTATGATGTGGTGATTGATAATTACCGTGCAGTTGGCTACGTTTATATCAACCTGACCAAGGCGGAATATGAGAAGGCACTGGCCTACGAGGAGGAACATGATGTGCAGTTGCTGCACCCGATGGTGGATACCAGTCAAGTGCTGCAGAGCCAGAATGAGACCAATGCCAATTACTGGTTTGTTCACAATCAGAAGGGTGTGGCCGACCGGGATGCCCAGGGCAATCTGGTGCCTATCTATAAAGAGGATGAGTCCAGTGAGGACGGCTATGCCTACAGTAGTGTCAAGATGAGCGGAAAACAATATCAGGTCAGAGTGTATTATTATGACTGGTTTACTTATAAACATGGCGGAGAGGAACCGGCTTTCCTGTTTGGAACGGATTCCATGGGCCACGATATCTTAACGAGACTTGCGGCCGGAGCCAGATTTTCTTTGATTCTCAGTGTGATTGTATCTGCGATTAACTTCCTGATCGGTACGGTTTACGGAGCTATCGAGGGTTACTATGGCGGCAGACTGGATTTGATTATGGAGCGTATTGCCGACGTGCTGTATTCCGTTCCTTATATGGTATTGTTCTCTCTTTTGCAGATTCGTTTCGGCAGCGATATCGGCGTGGTCGGAGCACTGCTGCTGGCTTTCGTGCTGACCGGATGGCTCGGCGTGGCCAGTACTGTGCGGACCCAGTTCTACCGTTATAAGGGTCAGGAATATGTTATGGCGGCACGTACCCTTGGGGCTAAGGACAGAAGAATCATTGCAAGGCATATTCTGCCCAATGCGCTGGGAACCATCGTGACGGCCTGTATCCTGATGGTTCCGGATGTTATTTTTACAGAGTCTACCCTGTCCTATCTGGGCGTATTGAATCTGGATTCTTCGACTCTGACCAGTGTGGGAACCATGCTGTCCAACGGACAGACAGCCTTGTCCACCTATCCCCATGCGATTTTCTTCCCGGCACTGTTTATTTCTTTAATGATGATTTCCTTTAACCTATTTGGAAACGGTTTGCGGGACGCCCTAAATCCATCACTGAGAGGAGCTTCGGAATAATATGGACGAGAAAGAAAAAGTATTACAAGTAAAAAATCTGACAGTGTCCTTTCGAACGGGAGAGGGAATGGTGCGTGCGGTCCGCGATATCAGTTTCGATCTTTATAAAGGGGAAACCCTGGCGATCGTGGGGGAATCCGGTTCCGGAAAATCGGTAACGGCCCGGTCTTTGATGGGAATTTTAAGTCCCAATGCCGTGGTGGATAAGGGTTCCATTCTTTATGAGGACGTGGATTTGCTGAAATTAAAGGAGGACGAATTTCATCACTACCGGGGAAATAAGCTGGGAATGGTATTCCAGGATCCGCTCTCCAGCCTGAATCCGATTATGAAAATCGGAAAGCAGTTGACGGAGTGTATGCTTCTGAATGAAAAGATTTCCAAGGCGGAGGCAAAGGAGCGGGCTTTAAAACTGCTGGAGGGCGTGGGAATTTCGGACCCGGAGCGGCGGTTTCACCAGTATCCCTTTGAATTGTCAGGCGGTATGCGCCAGCGTATTGTCATCGCCATCGCCCTTTCAGCCAACCCGGACGTATTGATCTGTGATGAGCCGACCACGGCGCTGGATGTGACGATTCAGGCGCAGATTTTGGAATTGATTAATGAGATTAAGCGCAAAAGAAAGCTTTCGATTATATTTATCACCCATGATATGGGCGTGGTGGCCAATATGGCGGACCGCATCGCCGTTATGTATGCGGGAAAGATCGTGGAATACGGAACGGCCGATGAAATTTTTTATGAGCCGGCCCATCCGTATACCTGGGCGCTGCTGGCTTCGATTCCGGATTTGGATGTGAAGGAACGCCTGGAGGCGATTCCGGGAACACCGCCGAATATGCTGTTTCCTCCCAAGGGCGACGCCTTTGCGCCGAGAAATAAATACGCCATGGCGATTGATTTTGAGGAACAGCCGCCATTGTTTGAGATTACTCCTACCCATTATGCCGCCACCTGGCTGTTGCATCCGGATGCTCCAAAGATACAGCCGCCGGAAATCGTTACCGAACGGATTCGCAGGATGAAGAAGATGGAGGAACAGAGGAATGACGACTGATACAACAGAAATTTTGCGCGTTGAGCATCTGAGACAATATTTCCAGTCTGGAAAGAGTCAGACAAAGGCGGTGGATGACGTCAGCTTTAGCCTGAAAAAGGGCGAGATTCTCGGTCTTGTGGGAGAGTCCGGCTGCGGCAAAACGACGACCGCCCGCTCCATTATCAAATTATATAAGATCAGCGGCGGGAAGGTTTGGTTCGACGGACAGTTGATCTCCAGCGGCACCTGGGATGAAAAAGAAGCGGTTTTGCAGGCCAAGAAGGCGGCGAAGGCTGCCTCCGGCGCCGAAGCGGCCCAGGCCAGGGAAAATCTGGCAAAGGCCAAGGAGGCTTATAAAATTGCCGCGGCAGAATCGAAACGGCTGAATAAGGAGCTGCCGGTGGTGACCTCAATCCAAATGATTTTTCAGGACCCCATGGCTTCCTTAAATCCCCGTATGACCATCAAAGAAATCATCGCCGAGGGTCTGCGCATCCGAGGCGTGAAGGATGAAAAGGAGATAGAACGGAGAGTCTTTGACGTGCTGGAGAAGGTCGGCCTGCTGCCGGAGCATTCGAACCGTTATCCCCATGAGTTTTCCGGCGGCCAGCGCCAGAGAATCGGAATCGCCCGCGCGATTATCATGGAGCCGAAGCTGATTATTGCCGACGAACCGGTGTCGGCTCTGGACGTTTCCATTCAGGCACAGGTAATCAATCTATTGGGCGATCTCAGACAAGATATGGGGATTTCCATTCTCTTTATTGCCCACGATTTGTCCGTAGTAAAATATTTTTCCGACCGCATCGGCGTGATGTATTTTGGAAATCTGGTGGAACTTGCCGGGGCAGATGAATTGTTTGCGCATCCGATGCACGGTTATACGAAGGCGCTGCTGTCCTCGATTCCGCTGCCGGATCCCCATTCGGAAAGACGGAGAAAACGTCAGATCTATCAGCCGCCCAAGCGAAGTCAGGAGGAGATACAAGCTCTGGCCCTGCGTGAGATTACGCCGGGACATTTTGTACAATGCACAGAAGAAGAAGCGGAGCAATTGCGGAGAGGAACCGTATGAAGCGGCATATGGGAAAAGTGACCGGTTTTGCTGCCGGATTTCTCGTGCTGGCCGGCGGTGTGGCTTTTCAGGATATATCACAGATTCATGGTATACAGGAGTGGATGAAAGCACTGAGTAATGGGGCGTTGTTGTCCGGTGTACTGCTTACGGGCATCGGACTGTTGGTGATTATCTCCGGCGAAGGTGTATTTGACGGCATAAAATACGCGACAAAAAACATATTGGTACATTGGAGGAATGGAGAGAAGCGCTACGGATCCTATTACGATTATCTGAGACAAAAAAAGAAAAAAGGCGGTGCTTCCGCTCTGCTGGTTCCCGGAATCTGTTATCTGCTGCTGGCAGTGGGTTTTACCCTTGTCTTTTATCTTGTGCAGCCAGCATAGATAATTTGTGGGGGATAGAAGAAATTACAGAAAATCAGAATAGCATGATCATGCAGCCTGTCTCATCATTGTGGGACAGGCTGTATTTGCAGTACTTCCAGACGGCCCTGGGATACCCGGAATTTGATTTCCCGGCTGGCATAGATAAATCCGTAAATACGGTCAGGATCCTGTTGGTAAGCAGGCCGCGGGTCCTGACGGAGGATTTCAATGAGGGCTTCCAGGTGTCCGTCCGGTATTTGCTGTTTACAGGAATCCGGTATATAAACCTCCAGGTGATCTGCCAGATGCTGATCGGCAAATCCGCCTGCGGCTTCCGGGTGGGAATCGGTAAAAGGAAGATACGGCTTGATATCAAAAATGGGAGTTCCATCCATCAAATCGGCACCGGATATGTGAAGAATGGCCCCCTCGGGCGTATGATACTCGATGGATTCCAGCCGTACGCAGGATAGCCCGATCGGATTCGGGCGAAAGGGTGAACGGGTTGCGAAAACACCCATGCGGGTGTTGCCGCCCAGCCGCGGCGGACGCACCGTAGGCGACCAGTTCTCACGAATGGACTGGGAAAATTCCCAGATCAGCCAGAGGTGAGAAAACTCCTCCAGCCCGCGGATGGCATCGGGATGGCGGTAGTCCGGTTCGAAAACGATAGTTGACTGCAGTGAAGATACCAGGCCGCTTTGCCTGGGAATACCGAACTTTGCAGGAAAATCACTGCGTACCCGTGCTATGTAGGTTAGGGTACGCCCTTCCATCTTTGGATTGATATTGTTGTTTTTATAGTTCATAATGTTCTCCCCTGATTTATAATTGTCGTTATTGTGTTCTTCTGTAATTTATAATTGTCGTTATTGTGTCCTTCCGTAATTCATAATTGTCGTTATTGTGTTCTTCCGTAATTCATAATTGTCATTATTGTGTTCTTCCATGATTTACGACCGTTGTTATTTAGGTTTATTGTACCATGAATTCTTTTTCTTGCAATCCTGTGAAAGTCCTGTTACCATAAGGTTAGAAAAATATGGGAGTAAATTCCAGATTGTGAGTGAATACATGAAAGTACTAAATTTTGGTTCCTTAAATGTTGATCATGTGTATCGCCTGCCCCACGTGGTTCAGGTGGGAGAGACAATTTCCTCCAGCAGTATACATGTGTACCCCGGCGGAAAGGGATTGAATCAGTCTATCGCTTTGGGAAAAGCGGGCGTAGAGGTTTATCATGCCGGCGCCGTGGGACGGGATGGCATGTTCTTGCTGGATATTTTATGCAAAGCAGGTGTGGATACTCATCTGATCCGTATTCTGGAGGATGAGAGCACGGGTCATGCGATTATACAAAATGACGATGATGGCGATAACGCCATCATTTTATACGGTGGCGCCAATCAGCGGATGGACCGGCAGCATATAGACCGGGTTCTGGAATCGTTTGGAGCGGGAGATTTCCTGGTATTGCAAAATGAAATCAATGAACTGGCATATCTGGTTGACAGTGCCTATGAAAAGGGGATGCAGATCGTCTTGAATCCATCCCCCATGAATGAGATTATTTTGGGACTATCCCTGGAAAAGATTGCATATTTCATCCTGAATGAGATTGAGGCGGCTCAAATTCTTGGACTGAATCCGCAAAAGACAGAAGGCGATTTACTGCTTAACGGACTTTCCCGGCGGTTTCCTTCTGCCCGGATTATATTGACTCTGGGCGGCGAGGGTTCGATGTATACAGATGGAGCGAAGGTGATTCATCAACCGATTTATCAGGTAAAAGCGGTGGATACCACGGCGGCGGGCGATACGTTCAGCGGCTATTTTCTGGCCGGTCTTATAAAAGGAATGTCCATGGAGGAATCTATGGATCTGGCGGCTAAGGCTTCGGCCATTGCTGTTACCAGAAACGGAGCGGGCGTATCCATACCGGAATTTGAGGAAGTGCTGTTTGGTGAACTGTCCCGGAAACTGCCGTCTGTATAATTGCGGATATGGGCATTTACAGAATATAAGGAATGAGGTATGATATGAAACGTGTACAGAGAGTATTGAGTCTGGCTGCCGTTGTATTATTGGTGGGTATGTATGTGATGACGCTGGTGTTTGCCATATCTGACAGCCCGCAGGCGGACGGATTATTTAGAGCATCTTTGGCCTGTACGATTATAGTTCCCGTATTTCTATATGCCAATCTGTTGATTTACCGCTATTTAAGAGGCCGGAATGAAGAGATGCACAGGTTTACAAATGATTTGCAGAAAAATCCGCAGCAGCGGGAAGATGAACAAGAGGAGAATGAGGAATGATTAAAAATATTGTATTTGACGTAGGTAAGGTGCTGGTTACTTATGAACCGGATGCCTGTATGATTGAGCTGGGATTTGACCAGAAAACCAGAGACGCTATTAATGCGGCGGTTTTTCGAAATCCGATTTGGGATGAGTCCGACCGCGGTGTTTTATCTCCGGAAGAACTACTGGATTGCTTTATTGCCAATGCGCCGGAGTATGCGAAAGAGATTCGACTGGCCAGAGATAGTGCCGACCGGATGCACGACCTTCTTCCCTATGCGGTGGACTGGGTGAAAAGCTTAAAAGAGAGAGGGTATCACCTGTATATTCTTTCTAATTATTCCAAGTTTGCCCAGGAAGCATGTGCTTATAAGATGGAGTTCCTTCCTTATATGGATGGCGTCGTGTTCTCTTACCAGTGTAAGATGATTAAGCCGGAGCCGGATATTTATCAGTATTTATTGGATACTTACCATTTAAATCCGGAAGAATGTGTTTTCCTGGATGACCGTCAAGTGAATATTGAAGCGGCCAGACAGGCTGGCATGCATGGCATCCTTTTTCAAAATTATGAGCAGGGAAGCGCGGAACTGGAGAAGTATTTAAAATCCGTTTAGTTATGAATAATTTTCACTTTTTTTATAGTTATTTTAGAAAGCATCCCTTGTTATTTTACGGATTTCCACTAGAATAAAAAGTAGGAATAGCGTATGCGGCACAAAGGAGTGGAAGTATGAATCGTTGGCGTGAGAAACTATATCGTTTTATGGAGGGCAGGTATGGACAGGATGATCTTGGCCGTTTTCTGATGGTCGTGCTGCTGGTTTGTGTAGTGTTGTCCATCATCCTGAGAAGTGCTCTTTTAGATCTGGTTTTCTGGATTTTGCTGATTTGGGTTTATTTTCGGATGTTTTCCCGGAATATTTCCAGACGGTATGAAGAAAACAGAAAGTTTTTGGATTTGAAGTATCGATTGAAGCAAAACTTTGGTTCTGCCCGTGCTTCCAGAGATCCGGCAAACCGTATATTCCGTTGCCCAGGCTGCGGGCAGAGGGTACGGGTACCGAAAGGCAAAGGCCGTATTTCTATTCACTGCCCCAAATGTAAAAAGGATTTTATCAAACGGACGTAAGGGAGTTTTCTATGTTTGGTTATGTCAGTGTAAATATGGAAGAAATGAAAATCCGGGATTATCGCAGATATCATGCATTTTACTGCGGTATTTGCCAGGATTTGAAAGAGTATCACGGACAGACGGCGCGGCTGTCCCTTACTTATGATATGACGTTTCTGGCGATATTACTTACAGGCCTTTATGAAGATAAAATAAAAGAAGAGAAGTATTTTTGCGCGCCGCATCCCTTAAGCAAGCATGAGAGTTATCGAAATCGTATGACTGCCTATGCGGCGGATATGAATGTGCTGATTTCTTATTATAACCTGCTGGATGACTGGAAGGATGAAAAGAAACTGGGTTCTCTTTTCCTTGCCGGAACGATGAAACGGGATGTGCGGGTTCTGGTGAAAAATTATCCGCGGCAGGCCCGGGCTATTCGTCTGTATCTCAAAAAATTAGAAGCATGTGAGACAGAGAGAAGCATGGACCTTGACAGGGCCTCCGGCGATACAGGAAGACTTTTTGCGGAATTATTTGTCTGGCAGGAAGATATGTGGTCGGATACACTTCGGAAAATTGGTTTCTATCTGGGAAAATATATCTATCTGATGGATGCCTACGAGGATTTGGAGAAAGATAAGAAAAACGGAAATTATAATCCCTGGATTGCCATTTCGGATGAGGATGATTATGAGCAGCGGGCCGGACAGATTTTGATGTATCAGGTAGCGGCCTGTACCCGGGAATTTGAAAAATTACCGATTCTGGAATATGTAGAGATTTTGCGCAATATATTATATTCCGGTATTTGGATGAAATATGATCGGATGAAGCTTGCTCCGTTGGATAAGGCGGACGATCACAGAAAGCTGCCACTTTGCTGGCGGAGGAATGGAGCGTAACATGTTAGATCCATATCGAGTGCTGGGGGTCTCCCGCGATGCCAGCATGGATGAAATTAAAAAAGCATACCGGACACTGAGCAGAAAATATCATCCGGATGCCAATATCAATAACCCAAATAAGGAACAGGCGGAAGAGATGTTCAAGCAAGTACAGCAGGCTTATGACCAGATTGTACGAGAACGGGAGCGGGGCGAATCCCAGAATACCTGGGGCGGTTTTAGCGGATATGGCGGTTATGGCCAGGCTGCACAGGATGATCAGAAAAGTGTGGAATTGCGTGCTGCCATGAACTACATCAACGCGGGCCATTTCCAGGAAGCCTTAAATGTCCTGAACCGTATGAGCGAAAAGAATGGAGAATGGTATTATCTCCATGCCATTGCCAATGCCGGTTCCGGAAATACGGCGACGGCCATGGAAGACGCCAGAACGGCGGTAGAAATGGAGCCGTCCAATATGCAGTATCAGCAGTTATATCAGCAATTACAATACGGGGGTCAGTGGTACCAGAATATGGGAGCCGGATACGGATATGAACGTCCGGCCAATATGAATAACTGGTGCTGCCAATGCCTGTGCCTGAATATGTTGTGTCCGGGCTGCTGCTGTATGCCCTGTGGATGTTAGGTGGAGTATATGTTAAGAATTGGTTGTCATTTATCATCATCGAAAGGTTTTTTGCATATGGCGAAGGAAGCGGTGGCCATTGGTGCGAATACCTTTCAATTTTTTACGAGAAATCCCCGGGGCAGTAAGGCAAAGGCCATTGATGAGAAGGATGTGGAGGCTTACCATAGATATGCCGGTGAGCATGGAATTGGCCAGATACTGGCCCATGCACCCTATACTTTAAATCCCTGCTCCAGGGAGGAACGTGTCCGGGAATTTGCCCTGCTGACGATGGAGGATGATCTGAAACGGATGGAGTATGTGCCGGGAAGTTGTTATAATTTTCATCCGGGCAGTCATGTGGGACAGGGGCCGGATGAAGGGATTATCATGATTTCGGATATGCTGAACCGGATTCTGAAACCGGAACAGACGACAACGGTGCTTCTGGAAACCATGGCGGGTAAAGGATCGGAAGTGGGCCGTAGTTTTGAGGAATTGCGGGCCATTCTTGACCGGGTGGAACTGAATGATCACATGGGTGTCTGCCTGGATACCTGTCATATATATGATGGCGGATATGATATTGTCAACCGGCTGGATGAGATATTGGCGGAGTTCGATACGGTGATCGGTCTTTCCCGTCTGCGGGCGATCCATATGAATGACAGTAAGAATCCCTTTGCCAGCCATAAGGATCGTCATGAAAAGCTTGGCGAAGGCTCCATTGGGCTGGATACCTGCCGGAAAATTATCTGTCATCCTAAGCTTCAGGGGATTCCCGTTTATCTGGAAACGCCCAATGAATTGGATGGCTATGCCAGGGAAATTGCTTTATTGAAACAATTATATCAGGGTAACTATTAAGCTATGCGGTAAATCGCAGGAAAATGACCGAATAGTTACATATCAGGTAAAAATGTGACGGCAGATACTTGACAGATTTCTCGCAGTGTGATATATTTTTAACAATCCAATACAGGAGAGTAGCCAAACGCCCGAAAGGGTGGTTTTGTAATCGTCAATCGATGCCGAAGGGTATCCGTAGCAAATGAGATGGCAAGACTTATATTGTGACAGCAGTCACGGTATAAGTCTTTTTTTATATCCGGGGAAAGATGTTGCTGTATGAAAACGATAAAGTAAACCGATTTCCTATGATATGAAAAACGCTCCGCGCAGGATCGCACTGCGGCGGGTTGGAAAATGGCTGCTCATTCTGGGAGGAAGGTGTCAAGTTGTCACAACAAGAAAAGCATTCCTATAGAACATGAAATTTGACAATTAAAAAAATCTCCCAGTATGA
>CAYRTA010000036.1:0-17467 GCA_964427045.1 uncultured Hoministercoradaptatus sp.
GCCTTAATAAGACCCAGGTTCCCTTCCTGAATCAAATCCAAAAACAGCATACCGCGTCCCACATACCGTTTTGCAATGCTGACCACCAGACGCAGATTGGCTTCAGCCAGACGTTTCTTCGCCTCTTCGTCTCCGGCCTCCATGCGTTTCGCCAGTTCAATTTCTTCTTCCGCACTCAGAAGCGGCACTTTACCGATTTCCTTCAAATACATACGCACCGGATCTTCGATTCTGACTCCTTCCGGCACGGAAAGGTCGATGTTTTCCATATCGACTTCTTCTTCCTCCGGCGGCAAATCATCGGATTCCAGAATCGGGTCCTCCTCTGTGATTTTCAGCACGTCCACTCCATTCGCTTCCAGATACTCAAAAATCATATCCATCTGCTCTGAACTGAGTGTCAGACCATGAAAATAATCATTAATCTCCTGATATTCCAGTACATTCTTTTTCTTTTTTGCCAGCTCCAGAAGTGCTTTTAATTTCTCCACAAATTGGGCCTTATCCATTTCCATGTGTATTCCATCCTTTCTATCCCGTCACTGTTTTTAAAAATGCCATCCGGCATATCGTTTATTCCCGCGGGCAACGAGCCAGGCGGACATGCCTGCATGTCCATTTGGCGGCTGCCGCGAGGGTCTAATACCCCGCTGCCTGCAGCGCATCAAACGCTATGCCCCGTTGCTTACAGCGGGGTTATTGACTCTTTTAGAACTGATATTTTAACAGGCACCTGCTGCATCCGCAATGCCTCTAATTTCTTCTTTTCTTCCATGACAGCCATCAGCCCCTGTAAATCTGTCGGCGCCAGACTGGCTGTCCGCTGGGAAATGCTGTCGGCTTTCAGCCGCAGAATCACCTCCCACAAAGCCTTCGACTGCTCGCTTTCTCCATCCAGAGGAATATGGGCGTTGAACACAGCCGCAACCTGTTTCTGTTCTTCCCCATCCTCAAAACGATTCAAAATCCGGGCCGGATTCAGATCTCCCTTTTCATATTGCTCAAACAACAACTGCGCAACCCGATGATACAGAGGATTCTGAAAATCCTCCGGACCGATATAGCGCGCAACTTCTGAGAAAATCTCGGGATAAGAAGTCAGCCAGGTCAGCATAAGTTTCTGAGACATCTCTTTGGCGTCAGTCTTGTCCCTGGCCTTCGGGCTTGCCGTGCGGTAAGATGTGGTATCCTGCACTGGCTTTCCCTGCAGCGCCATCCGGTTTACCATGCGGCGAAGTTCCTCCGGCGAAACCTGATACATCCGGCTAAGAGACTGGATATAATTGGTCCGCTCCAATTCATCCTCAAACCGCAACAGTTTTCTCGAAACCTCCCGGTAAAAATCTGTCTTTCCCTGGGGATCGTTTAAGTCATATTGGCTTTCTGTGGATTTCACTTCAAAAAGGAAGCTGTTCATTCCCTGGTCCAGCCGCTCCTGAAATGCCTCTATTCCCATATTCTTAATAAATTCATCCGGATCCTTATAAGGCTTTAAATTAATAACCTTCGTGGAAAGGCCCGCATCCTTTAACAGGGGAATGGCTCTCAGCGCCGCTTTCACACCCGCCTCGTCACTGTCATAAATGATCAGTACCTCATCGGTATAACGTTTCATCAGGCTGGCCTGCTGCGAGGTCAGCGCCGTGCCCAGGGAAGCCACCGCATTGGTAAAGCCTGCCTGATGCATGGAAATCACGTCCATGTACCCCTCACAGATAATCAGATTCTTCTTCCTGGAAGTGCGGGCAAAATTAAGCCCATACAAATTCCGGCTTTTATCAAAAATCTTTGTCTCCGGGGAGTTCAGATATTTCGGTTTGGCATCACCCATGACCCGGCCGCCGAAACCGATGACCCGGTGATTGACATCCATAATGGGATAGATCACCCGGTTCCAGAATTTATCCGACATGCCCCGCCGCTCATCTACGTTAAACAAACCGGACTGCTTCAATATCTCATCCGTATATTGTTTACCTTTCAGATATTTATATAAGCCATTATGATATTTATCGGAAAATCCCAGGCCAAACCGGTGAATGGTCTCATCACTGAGTTCCCGTCCCTTTAAATAGCGCATGGCCTGCTGTCCCTGCTTCTGGCGCAGCTGATAGTAATAATACTTGGCGGCCTCTTTATTCACTTCCAGCAATGTGGCTTTCAGATCCGCCTGCTCTCTGGCCTCTTTGGAATACTCCAATTGCGGCAGTTCCATATTGGCCCGATCGGCCAGCGCCTGCAATGCCTCCACGAATGTATAATTTTCGTATTCCATCAGGAAGGTAATGACGTTACCGCCCGCCCCGCAGCCAAAGCAATAATACATCTGCTTTCCGGGACTTACGGAAAAGGAAGGCGATTTTTCATTATGAAAGGGGCAAAGTCCGAAATAGGAACTTCCTTTTCTCTGCAGCTTCACATAACCGGAGATCACATCTACGATATCATTTCTTGTCCGTACTTCTTCGATTAAATCTTCTGAATAACGCATGTATCCTCCATTCTTGTTATTTGCGTATCACTCTATTTATAATATTACCCACAAATCGAGGATTTCCTTTTTTTATTTTCAATTTTTACGAATCAGGCCTTCTATCAATAAACAGCCCAGCCAGTAGGGACAAAAATTTCCTGGAATTTTGCTATCGAGTACTGATCTGTCATGCCGGATATGTAATCACACACCACACGGTCCACCGGTTCTCCCTGATCGATCAAAAAACGGTACTCGCGTGACATCAGCATCGGATTATTCTGATAATATGTATACAACTCTTTGAGCATCCGGCTGGCTTTTACTTCTTCCTTTTTGGCTATGGGATTTTTATACACATTGGCAAACATGATTTTTCGTAGCATCTGCATGGCCTCATCCACATCCGGCGACATTTCCACCTTATCCTTGCCGTAACTGGTGGTAATGATATCATGAATCAAAGTATTTAACCGTTCCCTGCAGGAATCCCCCAACGCCACACGAATAGTAATCGGAATACTGTCCTCATGGAATACACCCGCGCGCTCGGCGTCATCCATATCATGATGGATATAGGCAATCTTGTCTGCCAGACGAACGACCTGCCCTTCCAGTGTATGCGGGGTTCCGGAAGTTCTGTGATTTAAGATACCATCCCGTACCTCCCAGGTTAGATTCAGCCCTTTTCCATCTTTTTCCAGCAGCTCTACCACACGGACACTCTGCTTATAATGGGCGAATCCACTGGGACAAATTTCGTTCAGGGCAGCCTCCCCTGCATGTCCAAAAGGTGTATGTCCCAAATCATGGCTGAGGGCAATGGCCTCTACCAAATCTTCATTTAATTCCAATGCTTTCGCAATGGTTCTGCCGATCTGGGAAACTTCCAAAGTATGGGTCAGCCTTGTCCGGTAGTGATCACCCTGGGCCGCCAAAAATACCTGTGTCTTATCTTTTAACCTGCGAAATGCCTTTGAATGGATAATCCGGTCACGATCCCGCTGATAAGCGGTACGGATATCACATTCCGTTTCCTGTCTCTCTCTGCCTTTCGACTCCCGGCTATGAGCCGCATAGGGACTGAGATTTCTATATTCTTTTTCTTCTGAAGATTCTCTGATATTCATCCGGCACCTCCTTTTATCTATTATATTCCATATCAAAAAAGAATTTCCTTTTTTTACAAAAAAATCTTTTTTTATCTCTTGACAAAAAAATGAACATTTGCAGGACGATATATCCTGTAAATGTTCATTTATCATAATAAATAGAGAAAAGCAATTTTAAGAATTCAGAAAACACTGCAGGGCCCCGATCAGGTTGGCATCGTTTTGATACTTACAGGTTACCACATCTGCATGAGGAAGGTGATAGGGACATCTGATATACAGTTGTTCCAGATGACGGCGTATGTATTCCACCAGAATCGGCTGTGCGCTGATACCACCGCCGATGGCAATTCGTTGGGGATCGAGAATCGCCTGCAGATTAAAAACCTGAACAGCGATATGATAGGTAAATTCATCCAACGCCTCAATTGCCTGGTCATCCCCCTGATGAACAGCCTCGAAAACAGTCTGCCCGTTTACATCCTGCTCCCTAAGCCCCTTCTTCTTTGCATAAAGACGGCAAAGCATAGGAGTTCCGCAGCAGTTTCCCCATACATGTTCGGCCCGCGGCTCCCTATCCGGATAGGGCAAAATATAGGAAACCTCGCCGGCCGAAAAATGTCTGCCGCGCACCAGCTTATGGTCATGAATGATGCCGCCCCCAACCATCGTACCAAAGATCAGCGCCAGCCCTTCACTGACATCTTTCAGACTTCCGGTGGCAGCTTCCGCCATAGCGGCGCATTTGGCATCGTTTTCAATTACAATTTTTACCGGGCACTTCTCATAGAGAACATGGCGCAGATAAAAGTCATCATTATACAGTAGCGCGCCGCCGGTAACACAGTATCCGTTTTCGGAATCAATGATGCCTGGCAGAGAAATGGCAATACCTTCTGTCTCCGGATTTTCCTGGTATAACCGACAAAGGACTTCCAGCAATTCTTCTCTCCCCTCCTGGGGTGTCGGCAGCTTCCCCCGCTTTAAAAAGCTGGCATTTTCATCCATTAATGCGTATTTAATGGCCGTGCCGCCAATATCAATGGATAATATTTTCATGGTTTGTGCTCCCCCAAAACGCTAACAATCGGCCATAGTCTTTCCTTCTCCAACCAATCCCCAAAAATCTGTGGTAAACTGATCGACGGCGGCTTCAATGGCAGCATTTTTTACCATTGCTTCAATGACATCAGGTGCTGCGGTCACGGCCTTAACACCATATTTTGCCAGTTCCAGAACCTGCTGGCTGTTTTTAAAGCTGGCCGCCAACAGGCCGCTGTCCGTATATCCACTGCCTGTTATGGCATCATGAATTTCTTTGGAAACCCGGATACCGTCAAATCCCATATTATCAATACGATTTACATAGGGCGCCACGTATTCGGCGCCGCACTTTGCCGCAAGAAATCCCTGCATAGCCGTATAAACAGCCGTTCCGATAAAGCGAATGCCTTCCTTTTTCAACTGCTTCATGGCTTTATATCCTTCCGGTGTACAGGGAATTTTTACCAGCGTCGTCTCCCCCAGTTCTTCCACTATTTTATGTGCCTCTTTTACCATACCTTCCGCATTACCGGATACCGCCTGCACGAACAACTCCCCCTCTGCCCCGATGATAGAACGGATTTCTTTCAGGACCTCAAAGGGATTGCGGCCGGATTTTGCAAGAATTGACGGATTGGTGGATACCCCATCTACGGGATAATATTCATAAATACGGCGAATTTTTTCAACATTAGCGTCATCAATGCAAAGTTTCATCTTTTTTCTCCTCTTTTCTTTTTGATTATAATGTCTGTTCCGTACGGCCAATAATATCATCCTGGGTGGCCTTGGATAACACGTTAAAAAATGCGCTGTAACCTGCCACACGGACAATCAAATCTTTGTGTAATTCCGGATGGGCCTGGGCATCCAGCAGGGTAGCCTTATCCACCACATTATACTGAACATGGTAGCCTTCCAGCCGGTTAAAGAACGTACGGACAATCATTTCCAGTTTCTTGACATTTTCTTTGGTGGAAAGCATGGCAGGCGTAACCTTCTGATTCAAAAGAACGCCTCCCGTAATCTCATGGGTAGGCAGCTTCGATACAGTCTTAAATACAGCCGTCGGGCCGTTTTTATCCATGGCATGGGCAGGTGAACAACCTTCGGCTAAAGGTTCTCTGGCATGGCGTCCGTCCGGCGTAGCCATGGTGCCGAATCCCTGACCCACATTGGCCGAAATAGAGGACGTTCCTCCATAACGGATCCCGCCGATGGGACCGCGGCCGTAGCGGGTGTTCGGATACTTTTTCATCTCATCCAAATAGGAGGCGTAAGCGTCAACTACCAACTGATCCACATAATCATCATCATTCCCATACTTTGGCGCTTCATGAATCAGCATCTGGCGGATGCGCTCGCCCTCTTTGCCGGCAAAATCTGATAAAAGTGCCTGCATCAGCTCTTCGCGGGAAATCCGCTGTTCTTCATATACCAGTTTTTTGATGGCGGAAAGGCTGTCTGCCATATTCGCAATTCCTACCTGTAAACCAGAAATAAAATCATAAACGGCGCCTCCTTCTTTGATCGTTTTGCCCCGTCCAAGACAATCCTGGGTCAGGCAAGAGCAAAGGACATCGGGAACCTCCTTTTCACTGGCCAGATCAATGGTATTTTCCACGATTACACTGGCTCTGGTTAATTCCCGGATTGCGCCATCCCAGGCCTTCATAAGATCATCAAAAGTTTCCATGTCACAGAAACTGCCATAATCTTTGATAAAACGTTTCCCGGAGGTCACGTCGATGCCATGATTCATAACCATCAGCAGAATACGGGGGAAGTTCAGGTAACTCATACCCGTACAGCGATATCCCCACTTGCCCGGAACGGCCGTCTCTACGCAGCCAATGGCGGAATAATTATAGGCATCTTCTTTTTTGACTCCCTTTTCTATAAAGGAAGGAATAATCACCTCATCGTTATTAAAGGCAGGCATACCCGTACCCAGTTTCAATACCTCAATGGCCTCATCCATAAAAGCCTGATTCAGATTTCGATGATAACGTACTGTCAGATTCGGCTGGGGCAGACGAGTCTGGCCAATGGAGCGAAGTACAAGAAATGACAGCCGGTTGACTGCATCCGTTCCCTCCGGCGTCTGTCCTCCCACGGTTACATTCTGATACATAGGACTTCCGGCACTGGAAAAGGTGTGGGCCTGGGAGCGGACCTTATTGATTGTCAATGTCTTAATCCACAAATTAGTCAGCAACTCTACCGCCTGCTCTTCTGTGATCATTCCCCTTTCCAAATCCGAAGCCAGATAAGGATACATATATTGATCGAACCGTCCGTAGGACAGGGAATGGCCATTGGATTCAATCTGCAGTGCCAGCTGAATCAGCCATACGGCCTGGATGGCTTCATGAAAAGTATCTGCAGGATAGTACGGCACCTTATCACAGATTCGTGCAATCTCCAAAAGTTCCATTTTACGCGGTTCCTCTGCCGTCTGTGCCTTTTGGCGGGCCAAAGCAGCATAGCGTGCGGCAAAGGTTTTGACTGCTTCCAGCACAATGCCTACCGCTTTGTAAAACTGATATTTATTTATGGATTCGGGAGTTGTCAGGTCCAGTCCCTCTTTCAGCTTTCTGGCTCTGTCCTCATACCCTTTCAGACCGATCTTTAACATGGTTTCGTAATCCACGGCTAAATGTGCATCTCCCGCGTTCAGCTTGCCTTCCATACCCAAAAATCCGGTATCCATGTAAACCTGCATCTCATCCGGCATCAGGGCTTCCCCTCTTGCCCGCAGATTATTATTCTCCCAGAAGGGGGCGATAGAACGCAGCTGCTCTTTCGTCTCTTCCGTAATATAGAAAACGTCACCATCCCGTTTCTCAAACAAATCCAGTTCCTCTATAATGAATTTCATCGTGTACTCCGGAAAGACAGGCGCTCCGCGATTTACCGAGGACTGATTTCCTACTAAAATGGTCTCATCTTCAATGTAAATATCCATCTTTTCCAGAATGTTTTTCAGCATAAGCGCTCGTTTCATCACATAGGGCTGATTGCTATGTTTCTGGTAGGATTCTGTGGCCAAAAGAGCCCGCTGTGCATCGATGTAAGGCTTTTGATTTAAAACATTTTCACGATAGATCTGCATCCTCTTTGTCACAGAACCGAAATGATCCTTATTTTCCATAATGACACTCCTTTTGATTTTGTTCGTAATGTTTTTAAGTTTCTTTTGTAAGTTTATTCTACCACTTGCTTTCTAAATGTCAAGTATATTTTCAAACAAATTACTATTTTATTTCATTCGCAAGTTATGTATTTACTTTTGAATAATTGTATGGTAGGATACCCATATAAAATAGAATGTGTACGATTATGGGAGGAATAGACTTATGTGCCAGGAAGGAATTGTATTCAATATTCAAAAGTTTTCCATTCACGATGGACCTGGGGTACGCACAACCGTATTTCTAAAGGGATGTCCTTTGCGTTGTAAATGGTGCGCCAATCCGGAATCCCAGGCTACCAGTCTGCAAATTCTGTATGACTATCAAAAATGTATCCATTGTCAGGCCTGTGTCCGCAATTGCCCCAATCAGGCCGTTCTTATGAAAGACGACGGCCATTTGCATATCGACTTTCAGAAATGCTGCGTATGTCTGGCCTGTGTCCACAATTGCCCCGGACGGGCCCTGACCCATGAAGGTGATAAGAAAACCGTAGATGAAGTGTATGCTCTCTGTATGCAGGATGTGGATTTTTATGAAGAATCCCATGGCGGAGTAACCATCTCCGGAGGGGAAGGCATGATGCAGCCGGAATTTGTAGAGGCGCTCATTCTTCGTTTAAAAGAAAACGGCATCCACGTTGCCATCGAGACAACTGGTTATGTGAGTCCATCCGTTTTCCAGCGTCTGGCTCCCCAATTCGACCTTTTGCTGTTTGACGTAAAACAGGCGGATTCTCAAAAACATCGATGGGGAACAGGCTTTGGCAACGAACAAATTCTTCAAAATCTTCGCTGGGCGGTAGATAGGGGACTGCCTATTCTGCCCCGCATTCCGGTTATTCCCGGATTTAATGCCGGTTTGGAGGATGCGAAAGAAATGGCGATCCTGCTTAAAACGATGGGCCTTCAAAAGGTCCAGCTTCTTCCCTTTCACCAGATGGGGGAACGAAAATATGAATTTCTCGACCGCAAGTACGAATTGGCGGGTGTTCTCGCCCTCCATCCTGAAGATTTAACCGAGTACCGACAGATATTTCTTAAGCAGGGACTGGAATGTTTCTTTTGATTGCTCTATTGAAATTACCAATCATGAGAATTATAATAAATGAGACAGAAAATACAGCATTCCGAAGGAGGAACTTCTTAATTGAGACAGAAAAGTAACCGGGCCAATCAGATTTTGGAATTGTTGGCCGGAGAACAGAAAATAGAGGTTACAGAACTTTCCACACGCCTTGGTGTTTCCCAGGTAACTATCCGCAAAGATCTGGATGATCTGGAACAAAAAGGCATCATCCAACGGGAACACGGTTATGCGCTCCTGCGTAACAGTGATGATCTCAGAGCCAGAATTGCTTATCACTATGAGGCAAAGATGCAGATTGCAAAGAGAGCCTGCCAACTGGTTCATGACAGCGATACCATTATGATCGAAAGCGGAAGCTGCTGCGCCCTGTTATCCGAAGCGCTGGCGGCGACCCACAAAGATCTGACGATCATTACAAACAGCGCCTTCATTGCCTCCTACATCAGAGGAAAAAGTAATTTTCGCATTATTCTTTTGGGCGGTATTTATCAGCAGGATTCCCAGGTTATGGTGGGACCGATGGTTCTGCAAGGTGCCGAAAATTTTTGGGTGGATTTATTTTTCATCGGCGTAGACGGCTGGTCTATACGGGCTGGTTTTACAAATCAGGACCAAATGCGTGCCCAGGCAGTGCGGGATATGTCCCGGCAGGCCCAACAGGTGGTTGTACTTACGGAAAGCGAAAAATTTTCCCGTCACGGAACCGTTCCCCTGAATTTAAAAAATGGCATCGATTTGGTGATTACCGATGCCAAACTGAATCCTCAGGCTGCAGACGGACTGCGCTCCCACGGTGTGGAAATTATAACCGTATAAAAATCAAAATTTATGAAACGCAAATGGAAAACGAACACAAAAAAGCAAGGAAATTACCATAAACGGAACGTAATTTCCTTGCTTTTCTTTTATTTTGATTTCATAATACGATGGCCATCCCGGTACTCTTTCGGTGAACATCCATACTGTGCCCGAAATTTGCGGTAAAAATAGCTGCTGTTTTCATACCCGATCCGTTCCAGAATCTGCTCGACGGACAAAGGGGTTTGTTCCAGAAAATAGACTGCCTGCTGCAGCTTTCTTTTTTGCAGCAATTCGGTAAATGTCAGGCCCGTTCTTTTCCTGACCAGCCGGCTGATATAATAGTCGGGATAGCCCATCCGATCCGCCAGTTCCTGCATACTTCCGTTGGCATAATGATTTTCTATATATTTCAAAATGGAAAAGACCAGATTTGACTCCGAGGGATTCGGCAAATTCCGGTTAATTAAATGGGCATATCTGGACAAGTTAAGAAATATCAGTCCCATGGACACCTGTAAAATCGTATGGGAAGAAGCCTCTTCATCCACCAACGTCCAAATCATATTTTCAATCAGATTCTCTACGGGAAGAATCTCTTGTGTCTGGATATAAATATAGCGGTCAGCCGGATTCACCCCGGAAAGACTGGAAATGATGAAATCCATAAGTATATTCTCCCGGTCCATCATCCCAATGGGGTAATGAAAAAATTCCGGCAGTATAATGAAATTAACGGCAATATCGGTCTCTCTGGCCGGCAGAATTTCATGGCTTGCATATTGATTCAGAAATAAAATATCACCTGCCGACATGGTAAGACGTTCCTTCCCATCAATAATGGTGACCAACTGCCCTGAATGACATAGAGCACCTCGATATAATTATGTCTGTGAACAGGGAAATAGACAAAACGGGTATGGGGCCGGACATCGATTAATTTCCCCTTTGCCAGCAGCTTTTTGCTGTCCACAATAAATTCAGGATCAGAAGTATACAATTCCCGCTGTATTTCCAGATTCCCATCCAAAATCGCCTGCTCTTCCTGTGTAATCTTCCCCAGATAGCTGATAATCCGCTCTCGCATGGCAAGTCCCCCTCTCTCTATGTTAAGTACAGTTCTCTATCGTTTGCATAATTTGCATAAAATATTGTCTGTACTATAACATAGTCCTTTTTGCTTTGCAAGAAAGGTCCCTTTTATCGTTCGTAAGAGACCTTATATTTTAGCCTGAAACTTTCTAAAATACAGACAATAAATATCGTTTCTATTAAGAAAAGGAGGAACCACATGAATACATATTATCTTGCTATCGATATTGGTGCCTCCAGCGGACGCCATATCCTGGCATTCTTGGAAAATGGCATTCTGAAACTGGAGGAAGTCTATCGCTTCGATAATAAGCAGATGAAAAAGAACGGTCATATCTGCTGGGATCTGGAAAATCTATGGAACGGGATCATCGAGGGAATGAAAATTTGCGGTATACAGGGCAAAATACCAAAAACCATAGGGATCGATACCTGGGGCGTGGACTATGTACTGCTTGATCAGAATGACCGGCTTTTGGATGACGCTGTCTCCTACCGTGACGGACGGACAGAAGGAATCGACCGGATCGTAGACAGCCTGATACCGGAAGATACACTGTACCAAAGAACCGGAATTCAAAAGCAGCCATTTAATACCCTCTATCAGCTTATGGCATACAAACAGGAACATCCCGCACAGCTTTCGAAAGCAGCAACGTTCCTTATGATTCCTGATTATTTCCACTTTCTTTTAACCGGTGTAAAGAAACAGGAATATACCAATGCCACAACGACCAACCTGGTCAATGCCGCGGATAAAACCTGGGACTATACACTGCTTAAGACTCTGGGCCTTCCTAAGACCCTGTTTGGTCCGCTTTCTATGCCGGGGACGGTCGTAGGAGAACTGCTTCCTGCCATCCAAAAACAGGTGGGCTACACTTCTACGGTAATCCTGCCGGCCACACACGATACGGCTTCCGCCTTCCTTGCCGTTCCTGCCCTCAAGGAACAGGCGGCCTATTTATCCAGCGGAACCTGGAGCCTTCTGGGGGTGGAAAACAAGCAGCCGATTACAACACCGGAGTCCAGACAGGAAAATTTCACCAACGAAGGCGGCGCCTGGTATCGCTACCGGTATTTAAAAAATATCATGGGACTTTGGATGATTCAGTCCATACGCAGAGAACTCAATGGCACTGCCTATGTCAAAGGGCAGACCAGCAAATATCAGACAGATAAAAAATGGAGTTTTCCTGATCTGATAGAGGAAGCAAAACTGGCGGAAGGATTTCCTTCTACCGTAGACGTCAATCACCAAAGCTTCCTGGCGCCTGCCAGTATGATCGAGGCAATTCGAGACTATTGCAGGCAAACAAACCAACCCATACCGCAAACCGTCGGAGAATTGATGCAGTGCGTCTATCGCAGCCTGGCGCTTTGCTATAAACAAGCGATTACCACGCTCGGCGATCTGACCCATCGGACTTATACCAGCATCCACATTGTAGGCGGCGGATGTCAGGATAGCTATCTAAACCACATGATTGCCAAAACCTGCCAACTGCCGGTCTACGCTGGCCCTGTAGAAGGAACGGCAATCGGTAATCTGTTGGTACAGTTTATAGCCAACGGGGAATTTGAGCACCTGCAAAGCGCAAGAGAAGCGATTATAAACAGCTTCCCCATTGAAAAGATAGAACCCTGATAACAATAGAATTAATAGCAATAGAACTAATGACAATAGAACTAATGACAATAGAACTGATAATAACAGAACTGATAATAACAGAACTCAATAATAGAACCCTAATAATAAAACCCTATAACAGAAGGAGGACTTAAGATGTTAGTCAATACAACAGCAAAAGTAGGCGTTTTTTCCATCGCCCTGGGCGCATACCTGCCCCAGTTTCCCTCATTGGTGCCGGAATTTCAGGCTCAGTATGAGGCTTTCAAAAAATCCATACCAGATACCGTAGAGATCATCGACGGAGGAATGGTTACCACAAAGGAGCAGTCCCAGGAAGCCGGAAATCTCTTCCGTGCAGCCGATGTAGATCTGGTATTTTTACAGCTTCTGACTTATGCCACCTCCTACAATATGCTGCCGGCCATCCGGGATTTGGATGTTCCGGTGGTTCTGGTCAATATTCAGAAGCTGCGGGCACTGGATTATGATCACACGGACATTGCTTCCTGGCTTGGAGAAGGCTATGCCTGCGGGGCCGTCGGTGAAATGGTGGCCGATCTGGAACGGTACGGCAAACGTCATGCCGTCATCACAGGTGTGGCGGAGGGCGGTGATCCCCAGGTACAGACTGAAATTGAGGACTGGTGCCGGGCAGCCCAGGTACGCAGACGATTCCGCGATACCAACATCGCTCAGATTGGACGCCCCTATCCCGGTATGATGGATCTGTATATCGACGAATCCAACCTGTATCGGCGCATGCATCTGTATACCAAACAGTTTGACTGGGAAAAAATGTGGGCCATTGCCGATCATATCACGGATGAAGAGGCCATCCGTCAAAAGGCTCAGGATATCCTCGATACCTTTGATATAGAGGGCGGCGCCAGCGTCGAAAAGGTATGGGACATGGCCAAATACGTAGTCGCCTTCGAGCAATGGGTAAAGGAAGAACAGCTGGGACTGATCGCTTCTCACTATGACGGTTACGCCCAGGGAAAAGCCGGTACCCTTGACAGTATGCTGATTCCGGCCTTCTCCATGCTGATCAAGCAGGGAACCGCCTGTGCGGTGGAGGGCGACATGAAGGTTGCCATGGCTATGAGTATTTTAAAAACCATTTCCGGCACCGGACAGCTTGCAGAGATGTATTCCCTGGATTTCAACGACGATATTGCCATCATCGGACACAGCGGCTCCGGAGATGCGGCCATCTCGGCAAAGAAACCGACGATGAAAATAGTAAACGTATTTCACGGAAAAACCGGCGGTGGATATCTGACGCAGTTTTACCCCTCACACCGGACCTGTCACCTATCTGGCCATCACCCAGGACGGGGACGGACATTTCAAATTTGTAGCGGCTGAGGGGATCAATGAGGAAGGAAAAATTCTTTCCTTTGGCGATACCAATATGAGAACACGCTTTCGCTGCGGGGCCAGAGAATTTGTCACCCGTTGGAGCGAGTGCGGACCGACCCATCATTTTGCGGCGGCCACAGGAAGACATATCGACACCATCGTAAAGGTGGCAAAAATCTTTAACGTACCTGTGGAAATTGTTACCCGTTGATCCAAATTATATAGTAAGATGGATAATTCCTTACTGGCTGTAAGGGGTATTAACCATAAATATATTGTAATAGGAGAATAGAATATGAAAGTTTTAGACAGTGCATTTGTAAAGGGATTTATCAGAATGGCTACAGACGGCTGGGAACAGGGCTGGCATGAAAGAAACGGCGGAAATTTAAGCTACCGCATCAAACCGGAGGAAATTGCCGCCGTGCAGGAGGAATTAACACCCGGAAGCTGGAGGCCCATCGGTACCACAGTACCCACACTTTCCGGTGAGTATTTTCTGGTCACCGGCTCCGGTAAATATATGAGAAACGTATCGATTGATCCGGAGGATTCCATCTGCATCCTTGAGGTGGATGGCACCGGCGAGCAGTACCGCATCGTGTGGGGACTGGTAAATGGAGGCAAACCCACCAGCGAATTGCCCTCCCACCTGATGAACCATGCGGTAAAAAAGGAAGTGACAAACGGCCGCTATCGTGTCATTTACCACGCTCATACCACCAACACCATTGCCCTGACCTTTGTCCTTCCTCTGAAGGATGAGGTATTTACCCGGGAATTGTGGGAGATGGCAACGGAGTGTCCCGTTGTATTCCCCGACGGTATCGGCGTTGTTGACTGGATGGTACCGGGAGGACGGGAAATTGCCGTGGCCACCAGTGAACTGATGAAAGCTTATGATGTGGCCATCTGGGCCCACCACGGTATGTTCTGCGCCGGAGAGGACTTTGATCTGACCTTCGGCCTGATGCACACGGTAGAAAAATCGGCGGAAATTCTCGTCAAAGTGCTTTCCATGACGCCGCAAAAACGCCAGACCATTATGCCGGAGGATTTTAGGAATCTGGCCGCAGATTTTCATGTGTCCCTTCCGGAGAAATTTCTATACGAAAAACATTGACCTGTTATAAACCGGCGCAGCAGAAAGCGGCAGAACCATTACTGGCCTGCCGCTTTCTGCCATTTTTTATTTCTTTTCCGGAAATTATTTACGCCTCGTCGATCGCTTTGCCGATATCGTGACGATAATATTTGTTATCGAATTCTACCAGAGAAATCGCCTCATACGCATTGGCTCTGGCCTTCTTCAAATCTTCGCCTTTGGCTACGACACCCAGTACCCGTCCGCCGTTTGTGACAATCTGTCCATCCTTTTTGGCGGTTCCGGCATGGAACACATAATAGCCATCCTTATCCTTAAAGTTTTCCAGACCGCTGATGGGGAAGCCTTTCTGGTAGGACACCGGATATCCGTCGGATGCCAGTACCACACAGACCGCCGCATTATCCTCAAACTGCAGATCTATCTGATCCAAAGTACCGTCAATACAAGCTTCAAACACCTCCACAATATCGGTCTTCATGCGCGGAAGCACCACCTGAGCCTCCGGATCACCGAAACGGGCGTTGTATTCCAGTACCTTCGGGCCATCCTCGGTCAGCATCAGGCCAAAGAAAATAATGCCCTTGAATTCTCTGCCCTCTTTTGCCATGGCATCCACGGTCGGCTGATAGATATATTTCTGACAGAAGGCATCCACTTCTTTCGTATAGAAGGGACTGGGGGAGAATGTTCCCATACCGCCCGTATTCAATCCCTGATCGCCGTCCTGGGCACGCTTATGATCCTGGGCGGAGGTCATCGGCTTAATCGTCTTGCCATCCACATAGGACAATACCGATACTTCCCGTCCGGTCATAAATTCCTCGATGACCATGGTATTGCCAGCCGTACCGAACTTTTTATCCTCCATGATCTCCTTTACGCCCGCTTTCGCTTCTTCCAGAGTATTACAAATCAAAACGCCTTTACCCAGAGCCAGTCCGTCGGCCTTCAGTACGATAGGCAGCTTAGCCGTTTCCAAATAAGCCAATGCCTCCTTGGGATCGGTAAAGTTCTCATAAGCCGCAGTGGGAATCTGATACTTCTTCATCAGATCTTTGGAAAACGCTTTGGAGCCCTCCAGGATGGCCGCATTTTTTCTTGGCCCGAATACCCGCAGGCCCTGTGCCTCAAAAACATCCACCACGCCGCCTACCAGCGGATCATCCATACCGATCACGGTCAGATCAATCTCATTTTCTTTCGCAAAGGCCGCTAATTTATCAAACTCCATAGCGCCAATGGGTACGCACTCGGCATACTCTTCAATACCTGCATTTCCAGGCGCACAATAAATTTTATCTACCTTCGGGCTCTGCGCCACCTTCCAGGCAATCGCATGCTCTCTTCCGCCGCTTCCTACAATTAATACTTTCATCGTATCTGCCTTTCTTATTTTGTTCTAACCAGACCATCCACAACTTCTATCTTATCATTGGCAATCAAATCAATTGCCTTTGGCATAATCACCCATTCTGCCTGCTCCATGACACGGCGCTGCAAAATCTCCGGTGTATCGCCCTCCAAAACCTCCACGGCCTTCTGCAAAATGATGGGGCCGGTATCCGTTCCCGCATCCACGAAATGTACCGTCGCACCGGTCACCTTGACGCCCCGGGATAATACACCTTCGTGAACCTTCAGTCCATAATAGCCGGTACCACAGAAAGAAGGAATCAATGCCGGATGAATATTGATAATTTTATTCGGATATGCCTCAACCATAATTCTGGGAATGACCACCAGACAGCCGGCCAGCACCACCAGATCCACGCCATAGGACTGGACGGTTTGAAGCAGCGCCTCATGAAACGCTTCCCGGCTCTCGTATTGCTTCGGGGACACACACAGGGCTTCAATCCCATGCTGCTTCGCCCGCTCTAAGGCGTAGGCACGGGGATTATTGCTGATTACTACGGAAATCTCTGCATTGGTAATGCTTCCATCGGCGATCTTATCGATAATCGCCTGCAAGTTGGTACCGCCTCCCGATACCAGCACAGCCATTTTTAACATAAGGTCACTCCCTTTTCACCCTCCTCGATCTTACCGATCACATAGGGGGTCTCACTTGCCGCTTTGATTGCTTCCATGGTCTTATCCACATCAGCCGGATCGACCGCTACGATCATACCAATACCCATATTGTAGGTGTTGTACATCATCTTCTCTTCCACATCTCCGGTCTTAGCCAACAGACCAAAGATCGGCGGTACCGGATAGCTGTCCTTTTTGATTACTGCGCGCACGCCATCCTTTAACATACGGGGAACATTCTCATAGAAACCGCCGCCGGTGATATGGCTGCAGGCCTTTATGGTAACGCCGGCCTCTTTCACACGCTTTAACGCCTTCACATAAATTTTGGTAGGAGCCAAAAGCGCCTCGCCCAGGGTTGTTCCCAGTTCTTCATAATACGTATCCAGAGATTCTTTCGTCATCTCAAATACTTTTCTCACCAGAGAAAAGCCGTTGCTGTGCACGCCGGAAGAGGCCATACCAATGAGCACATCTTCGGCCTTTAAATCATTTCCGGTAATCATGTCCTTCTTATCGCAGACACCT
>CAYRTA010000037.1:0-17449 GCA_964427045.1 uncultured Hoministercoradaptatus sp.
TCTCTTTCATCGTGGCCGCCGCCCATACCGGTTCCCCGTCGTCTGGCCACCGCATCGATCTCATCGATAAATACGATACAGGGACGGTTTCTCTTGGCCTCGCCAAACAGATCACGTACACGGGAAGCACCTACGCCTACGAACATTTCCACAAAGTCAGAACCGGAAATCGAGAAAAACGGCACGCCTGCCTCACCGGCCACTGCCTTTGCAAGCAGTGTTTTTCCGGTACCCGGAGGGCCTACCAGCAGTACGCCTTTTGGGATTCTGGCGCCTATGCGGTTGTATTTCTCCGGCCCCTTCAAAAAGTCTATGATTTCCTGCAAATCTTCTTTTTCTTCTTCCAGACCGGCAACCTCATCAAACGTATGCCGCATCTCGCCTTCCTGGGTCATCCTGGCGTTGCTTCTTCCGAAATTCATCATCTTTCCGCCGCTGCTTCCGCCGGAAGGACGTCCCAGCACCATGAAAAGCAAAAATACTAATACGCCCAATTCCACATAAGGCAGCACGGTGCTCACCAGCTTACTTTCCTGGGGAACGTTGGACAGACTGTAGGTAACGGCATACTGATCCAATTGCTGGCGAATCTCATTCACATCATTGACATACATATCGTATTGCTCACCGTCATGGCGCAATACGACCAACTGTCCCGTCGGCACCTGCTGATTCTGGCGAATCAGGGCCTCCACAATATTGTCCTCCTGCAGATCCTCCCGGAATTGACTGTATGAATAATTATTTTTACTCTGCATCTGGTTGGAATAGTAGCTGAAACCAATAATCAAAATCACTACCATTGCCAGCCAAATCCAGATACCTCTTGACTGCTTTTTCACAAATGTCTCCTTTCTCAGTCTTCAAATTCTATTACCCCGATATAAGGAAGATTGCGATAGCGCTGTGCATAATCCAATCCATATCCGACAATGAATTTATCAGGGATCTCAAAGCAAGTATAATCCACATCCACATGACGAACTCTGCGCTCCGGCTTATCCAGCAGCGTACAAAGCTTCATGCTGGCCGGATGGCGGTTCTTGAGAATCTCAATCAGATAACTCAGTGTACGGCCAGAATCAATAATATCCTCTACAATCAATACATCTTTATCCTGCAAAGGTTCATCCAAATCCTTGATGATCTTTACCACACCACTGGATTTTGTTTCATTGCCGTAGCTGGAAACAGACATAAAATCTAAGGTTACGGGAACTGTTATCCGCTTCGCCAATTCGCAGGCAAAAAATACGCTTCCTTTTAATACACAAATCATGTGTACTGTTTTTCCTTCATAAGCTTCACTGATCTGTTTTGCAATTTCACACACGCGGCGTTCCACTTCTTCTTCGCTAATCATTACACTGATCTTTTCGCTCATGGATATTTCCTCCTCTTATCTGAATGCTTATAACTGTTTTTGTATCTTCTGTAATCTTGCAGTCTTCACTGATCCGGTAACCGATTACCCACAAAATACGGGAACCATCAGCCAGAAGCCAGAGGGAGTCTCTCTCCTCCCTGGGAATCTTCTGATCGATAAAATAATCCTTTAATTTTCGGGTCTGTCCTTTCGCATTGACACAAATCCGGTCGCCCGGCCGTCTGTGGCGAAGCTGCAGACACGTCTTTATTTTATCATAGTCAAGCCATTTCGTATACTTTTTTTCTTCAATGATTTCCATTTTATTCTCGAAAACATCACACTGCAAAATAAAATTTTCCAATGCGGCCGTCATTGGGGGCTCAATGGATATACATACGCCCGTCTCCTCTTCCTGATTGAAAACCGGCCGTTCCATCCGAATGCCCTCATAAGTACGCACCGCTCTGAGTCCATTCGGCAGGATAATTTGTTTTCCCACCTGCCGCCTCCAAAGGCCAAGCACATCCGCCGCATGAATTCTGGTTAAATCTTTCCCCGAGCCGGACAGGATTCTGATTTCCTGGAGAAACACCCGCCGCTGCAATAGTTCCGGTTCCCCGGACAGGGCTTCGGCAATATCGGTTTTGCCATCTTTCCGGCACACCATGCGGTCAGTCAGCTTCTGGGTCCATTGTTCCAACAAAAGTTCTGTTTCTTCCAATTCCCTGGCCGTATGAGCCATATGCGAAACAGTGCGGGCATTGATCTCCCGCTTCATATAATCCAATACGTGATGACGGATTTTATTCCTTGTATAAATATCTTCCTGATTCGTACGGTCCGTCCGCCATAAATATGCCTGTCTTTGCAATTCCTGTTCAATTTCTTCCCTGGTCAGACATAATAACGGGCGGATACGGTTTCCCGATACTGGTTTCAAACTGCATAACCCCTGTAATCCCGTACCTCTGGCCAGATGATGCAGCATAGTTTCCGCCAGATCATCCTGATGGTGGGCCAGCACAATCTTACTATGTGCCCGATTGCCGCAAAGCTTTTCGAACGCCTGATACCGGAGCAGCCGGCCGGCCTCCTCCGTTGAGACGCCCTGCTCTTTGGCCAGCGTTTTCACATCTCCATGTACGCTGTGAAAGGGAATTTGATTTTCCTTACAAAGCTTTTCCACAAACCGCTCGTCTTCATCCGCCTCCATCCCCCGCAGCCCATGATTAACATGGACCACTTCCAGCATGAAATCGCAGGTCTTTTGCCACCGCACCAGAAGGTGGAATAGATATACGGAGTCCGCTCCGCCGGAAATCCCGGCAATCAGACGGTCATGGGGCAGAATCATTTGCTGTTTTTCCACAAAAACTCTTACTTTTTTCTCTGTTTTCCACATGTTTTCCCCCATAGGTCATCCCTTTTCTTCTGGTTTTTACTGATTAGCCCACAGACCGGCCACCAATACCGTCATATCATCCTGGGCCCGGTAATTACTATATGATAACACTTTTTCTAAAATGATACGTCCCAGTTCCCTGGGCATCTCTTCTTCGGTCTTTAAGATAATATCCTTCATGGTTTCCTCCGCGCTCATGGCAGGCAGTGCATCGAGCACTCCGTCGGTCACCATCACCAGATAATCCCCTTCATATAATTTACGGGAGGTTTTATCATAATCCAACTGCTGCACCAGGCCGGCCGCCATACTGGTAGAAGTGATGGTTTCCACCCAATTGGAACGCTTAATAAATGTGGTGGCCGCCCCTGCTTTCAAAAAATCGCAGGTCCCGGTATACAAATTCATGGAACACAAATCCAGGCTGGAGAACATCCCGTTTTTTCTCTGCAATACCAATGCGGAATTTACCATGCGGGCCGCCGTTTCCCTGGAAAACCCGGAGGTCAGAAATTCCTCCATCAACTCCACCACATGCTCGCTCTCCCGGCAGGCCTCCATGCCGGATCCCATGCCATCGGAAAGACACATCATAAATTGCTCATCCGTACAGGCACAGGCATAATTATCACCGGATACCGTTTCCGCTTCCTTGGTCACCCTGGCAACACCGTACAAAACTTTATAGTTTACGTCCTCCGTAAAAAGGACGGTTCTCATCTCGTGGTTTAAAACCGCCCGGCTTTCCCTGGAGGGCGCCATTTTTACACCACAGACGGCAGATAACTGGCGGGCGATTTCTTTCATGGTAATACACTGGCTTCCTCTGGTTCTCATGGTCACAAAAATCCGCCACTTTTCGTCCGGTTTCGACAACATCCACACCTGACGCACTACCACCCGGTGGGTTTTCGCCAACTGACGGCGAATCTTTTCTTCCATAGCAAGAGGAATGGTGGTAATATCCGTCACGTCTTCCGACAAACAACGAATGAGCCGCGCCACTTCATTAAGCTGCTCCGCCACCGCCATACGATTTTCAATCAGGCGGTTTCGGTATAACAATTCTTCTCTGGTTTCAAAATATGCCTTTTGCAATTCATCCACAAAGCGGAGCGCCTGGCGGCACTCGCCAATCCACTCACCCTGCATATGAAGGATCCGGTCCGCATTCCCGTCTTCCACAACCTTCAGCATGGAAAACATCTTCTGGCTTGTCTGACTGCTCTTATCTCCCCAGCAGTACATCTCGTTCGGGCAATCCCGGCACACAGTCTGTGTCAGTTTCTGAAAAATTCCATCGGTTTCCGCCTGGCTTAATTCCATTTGCCGGTCAGGCATCTCATAAAATGTATGCGCCAGTTTCTGAAAGGACCGGGCATACCGCTCCATTTTTTCTTTCTGCGGATAATTATCGTATATCGGTTTCCCCTTACTTTTTCCTTTGAAAATAAGTTTTGCCATGTCCCGTAGAATCAGTATGACACTGACAGCGAGCATGGCAATCATCCACATCTTCATAGATCCATAACCCCCTTCAAGCCTGCTACCCTAAAGGAGTATTATAGATATCTTATACTGAAAAACTTGTCGAATTATAGAAACTCCCGTATAAAACTTTTAGACAAAATACGGGATTATTTATTCTCTTTAAAGAGAATTTCATCATCGTTGATCAGACCAATTTTCTCTTTTGCGATCTTCTCAACGTATTCATCACTTGTCATGTATTCCTGCAGCGCTTCGATCTCACCGGTACGTGCCTCTTCCGCCTCAATATCATCATCCAACTGCGCAATCTTCTGCTCGTTGGAAATTATTTTTGCCTGCAGGGAACGCCCCTTTATTACAAATGTGACCAAAAGTAAACATACTACTAATGTAATACCCAACATACCCGCTCTCAGACGGATATTTATTCTCTTCCTTCTGCCGGACGCTTTTTTTTGCGCACGCGCGCTCTTCTTTCCTGCCATATGATACTCCCCTGTGTCCGTTTCCTTTCTTTATGGAAACAGTTTTCTGTCCCCTCACCCCTTCGATGAGAAGTTCTCCCTCGTACAGATAGAATCATTCTAACTCTACTTTTCAAAAATTTCAACCGTTTTGCCAAATAATGCGTCGTTTTATGGAAAATCCCCAGAGGAATCCGCAAAATTTTGCATAAAAAGTCTCTTATTTTTCCCAGCACAAAGGAAAATACCCGCACAAACAAAGGTCCAAGGGACTTCTGCCAGGCGGCCGCGCCTAAAATCACACAGCCTGCCAGATAGATACGCAAAGCTCCGGAGTTTTCCTGAAACAGGAGTACACATAAAAAAACTGCCGTTCCCAGCCAGAACAGCATATCCTCCAATGACACCAGCCAGCCTTTATGGGGGAATAACTTCCGCAAAATCCGCAGACAGTCATAGACCAGACTTAGTCTGGCCCCTGCCCAGAATGCAATCACACAGAGTGTCAATTCCCGAATCATATAACCGCTCATAATCACTGAAAGAGCCTTTTCACAAGGCTGCCCTTTCTGCCGCCGGCGCCGCCTCTGGAATAGGTCAGGCTGTCCACATGCCCTTCGATATCCACTTCTCCCTCTTCCAGATGCAGACGGCTGATATGCAGTTCACTCCCCCGGATTGTCAAAAGTCCCCGATCCGTTTCCAACAGAATCTGTTCGGCATCAAAGGACGGCACATCCAGCACTCCTGTAATTTTTCCGTTTCCATTTCCCTGTAATAAAAGACTATGCAGACAGTCCTGTCTTCCTTCCCATTCCCTTTTTTCTCCCATAGGGGTACCCACTTTTGCCAGCTTTTTTACAGTATATGAAATTACAGATAACGGTATAACTCCTGTGCTTCCTGTTTTTTCACTGTCTCCTGCACATTCAGCACTTCCACCCGGACCGCTTTCGTTCCAAACTGGATTTCCAGGATATCTCCCGCCTTTACCTGTGCAGAGGCCTTTGCCGGCCGGTCGTTGATGAGGACACGGCCCGCATCACACGCCTCATTGGCCACTGTACGCCGCTTAATCAGCCGGGAAACCTTCAAATACTTATCTAATCGCATGGTAATTCTCCTTTTCACTCTGGCATGGCAAGCCGCCAGATGCAAATGGCCGATGATGGAAATCCCTATCATCGGCCGTCGTACACAGTTATCAAAAACTTATCTCAAATGAAGCCTAAGCATTAACCAAATCTTTCAGAGCCTTTCCAGCTTTAAACTTAGGAGCCTTAGAAGCCTGAATTGTCATAGCCTCTCCCGTAGCAGGATTTCTTCCTTCTCTGGCTGCTCTTTCTGAAACTTCAAATGTACCAAATCCAACCAACTGAACTTTCTCACCTTTTTTCAGTTCTTCGGATACAACGTCAACAAATGCTTTCAAGGCAGCCTCAGAATCTTTTTTAGACAGATTTGTCTGTTCTGCGATAGCTGCAATCAGTTCTGCTTTATTCATGATATTCCTCCTATTAGTGCCATATAATCTACAATACCTATTTATATACTCTCTCGTATCTTTTGTCAAGGCTTTTAGCCATTAAGATTTCCTGTTCAAAAACGGCAAAAATCATCCTGAAATTTCTTCCAGGGTTCCATCAGCGCAATGGCCTGTTTCAGCTTTTCCGTGCTTTTTCCCGATATCCATACCTTATTGCTGCCAGAGTAAAAATTCGCCAATTTCCAGTATTTCCAGGGATAACAAAGCTGTAATTTCAATTGCAAAAGTTCCTCCTGCGGCAATTGACGGCGGCTGTTGTAGTTACTCACCATAAATCGTCCCAGTTCTGTATTCCAGGCATGTTTTTCCAGAATTTTCCTCATAAAGAGAAAAAGATCCGAGACCTGGAGACCATAATGCCAGCGTTCAAAATTGGTAAATGCAATTCCCCCCTGTACAAAAAGGATGTTATGCTGGTTACAATCCCCGTGACATACCGGCGCCAGCTGCTGCTTTTCCATCTGTTCACAACCCAATTGTTCCATCTGTGCGGCTACCCATTCACCCTGCTCCAAAAACAGGCTGATGCTTCCGGCAAGCAATTCCTCGAATTCATTTTTCTTCTTTTTCTTTTGTACAAATTTACGAATCCTGCGCAATTCCCGGTTATGTTTATGGTAATCCTCCAGAAGGTTCACTGTATCTGCCGTATCATCCTTCTCCATCCGCAGCGCTTTATGTAGGTCGGCCATGGCTTTCACACCTTCCATAATATCCGTTTTGGATCTGGCGTCACACTCACGCCCCAGATACCAATCTCTTACCACATAGGGAATCTGATTTTCTCCGGCGGTAATCACTTGTCCCTCCTGATTCTCCAAAACAAGATCCACCCATGGATAACCGGATTCTCTGCACTGAAGCTGTAATCTCCGCTGCAGCTCTAATTTCCGCGGCGATCCCCAGCACTCCCGGATATTAACAAGCCCCCTCTCGGTCTCACAAATCAGGGCGCCTCTGCCCCTCATGACAGTTTTAGCTGTGAGCCCGTACTTTTCCAGCACTCCCAGACCACGATCATACAATATTTGCTCCCCCTTCGCTTTTCCGGCATTCTCTTTATCTTATGAAACAGGGAAGTAAAATATGTTGCTGCTACTCGATGGCCGAACGCATATATTTCCCGCGCAGGTAATGAGAGCCGAAGAAAATGGCCCGGAACAGCCAGTCAATGGTCATAGCAATCCAGATACCTACGACGCCCAGATGGAGGGTAGAACCAAGAAGCCAGCTAAAGCCAATCCGGAAAATCCACATCGATATCATGGCCAGCACCATCGTATACGTAACATCTCCGCAGGAACGAAACGTATTCGGTATGGTAAAGGAAATCGGCCAGATGGTTACCACACAGGCCGCGTGATACCAGACGATCGTGTTGGCGTAACCGGTGGCCTCCGCAGACAGATTATACAACCGTAAGACAAACGGCAGCACCGCCAGCACCACAATATTTACGCCAATCATGGATAGGTAAACGATCCGCACCAGCTTTTTCGTATAATAACGCACCTGTTCATAGTCGCCGGCTCCGGCACAGCGGGATACAACCGTCATCGTCGCCAAACCGATGGACATACCCGGAAGGATCTGAAACAGCGCAAGATTATTGGAAACCGCGTTGGCCGCAATGGAAGCTGTCCCGTATCCGGAAACAAGACTGAGCACAAGAATCTTACCCAACTGGAACATGCTGTTTTCCAAACCGTTGGGGATACCGATCCCCAGTATTTTTTTCAGAAGCGGCAGATCAAACCGCCAGGAAAACGGAAGCCGGATATGTAAGACCTGCTTAGAATGGGCCAGCTTCCATAAAACAAGAACGGCTGCCGTCATACGGGAAATCAAGGTAGGGATAGCGACGCCAGCCACACCCAAATGAAATAGGAAAATCAAAATGGCATTCCCGACAAGATTTACCGCATTCATAATCAATGCAATATGCATGCCGGTCTTAGAATCTCCCATGGAACGGAAAATGGCATTTCCCGCATTATACAGCGCAATAAAAGGAATCGAAGCCGCCACGATCATCAGATAAATCCGGCAATTTGCCATAACATCGGCGCTGATCTTTCCAAATACTACATGCAGAATGCCCCAGCGGCAGAGGTAGACAAGTACCGTAATCACCAGGGAAAAGGCCCCGACAAACAAAATCAGCTGATTAGCTGCATCGCAGGCAAATTCTTCCCTCTTTTTACCAAGGTACTGTCCGCAGACCACTGCTCCTCCTGTGGCAAGAGCCGCAAACAGATTAATCAAAAGCACAAAGACCGCATCTACCAGGGATACCGCCGATACCGCCGCTTCCCCAACGCTGGCCACCATCATGGAATCCGCAAGGCCAACCGTAACCGCCAAAAGTTGTTCGATAATCAGCGGTTCGATTAACCGCTTCAAATCTGTATTGGAAAATAAATATTGACTAGTATCTGTCTTTACCTTCCCAACCATCTGCTTCATTGCTTCATTCTTCGCCTGTCCTTTCCGTATCTTTCATTTTTTCTCGAGGTTCCATCTAACCCCTCCGCGTGTCCCTTTATTTTAGCACACTCTGATGGAAAGGCAATACACAAATAAAACATTTGACGCTCGGTCATTTCTATATTATGATAGAAACAAATTGAGAGAAATGGGGATTTGCCATGAAAAATGTATTAGTAACACTTCCGGCTTCTGACGATTTTAAGGCCAGACTGGAAGAACTTAATCACTCATATACTTTTACGTTTGCTTCTGAAAGTGAACTGACGCCGGAAGACATGAAGGATGTACAGATCCTCATTGGCTGTATCAGCGTGAAACTTGTAAAAGAAGCAAAACAGTTGGAATGGCTGCAGTTAAGTTCAGCAGGTTTTGAGCAGTTTGTAGCGGACGGTGTCGTGCCTGCCGGCGCATACGTCTGTAACGCCGCCGGTGCTTATGGTCCCACCGTATCGGAACATCTGATTGCCATGATTCTTACCATGGCTAAAAAGCTTCACCTCTACCGGGATAGTCAAAAAGAAGAAAACTGGACGGATCACGGCAGCGTGCTTTCCTTCAGCAAACTGACGGTTCTGGTTCTCGGGCTTGGCGACATCGGCCGGCACACAGCTAAAACAATGAAAGCCCTGGGCAGCAAAGTTATTGGTATTCGCCGCAGCACAAACAACAAGCCCGATTATGTGGATGCCTTATATACAATGGATAATCTGGACGAATTACTTCCACAGGCGGACATCGTAGTTTCCTGCCTGCCGGGCAGTCCGCAGACAAACAAGCTGATCGGCGCCCATCAGTTCGCACTGATGAAAGATACGGCTTATTTCTTTAACGTCGGACGGGGCAGTTTGGTGGATACTGACGCACTTGTTGAAGCAATACAGCAAAAGAAAATCGCCGGCGCTGGTCTGGATGTTACGGATCCGGAACCACTTCCCAAGGGACATCCGGCATGGCAGGAGCCAAACCTGTTAATCACTCCTCACGTATCCGGCGGATTCCATATGCCCGGAACACTGGAGTATATTTATGACCTGGTTATTGAGAATTTGAAAAAATACGAAAAAGGAGAAAAACCGGATCGTATCGTCAACGGATGATTCCTTAATTGATTCTTAACTTTCCGGGTCATCGTTTGACATCATATTTTCACTATCGTATACTGAGTATACATATTATACGCAACAAATTAACCTATGGAGGTATTACATGAGTTTTTGTATCATCACGGATTCGGCTTCCGATACTCCAGCGAGCATCATACAGGAATATTCTCTGTATGTTATGCCCACACCTGTCACCATCGAAGGAACTGACTATTTTGACGGAGAAACGATTTTTCCGGATCAATTTTATGAAATTCAGGCCTCCGGTAAAGAAATTAAGACATACCATATCAGCCAGTATATGTTTCAGGAACACTTTCTTCCTTTCGCCCAGCGGGGTGATGAAGTTTTGTATATCTGTTTTTCCACTGGTATCGCAGGTACTTTTCAGGCAGCAAACCTGGCCTACGATGTCGTCAGGGAAGAGTATCCGGATTTCGTTATGACTATTATCGATTCCAAATGCGCTTCCGTCGGCTACGGGCTGGTAGTGGAAAGATTGCTTCGCATGCAGAGAAACGGCGCTCCCAAAGAACTTTTGATCGAGGCGGCCCACTTCTTCTGCGAACATATGGAACACGCTGTCACCGTCATGGAACTGGATTACCTGTTTAAAGGCGGCCGCCTGACCAGAACCTCTTTCCTGGCCGGCAGTCTATTAAACATCAAGCCCATTATTATTGTGGATGAAAAAGGTTCTCTGAAAGCAGTGGAAAAGATTCGCGGATGGAAAAAAGCGCAGAACCGCATCTTAGATATCGTGGGAGAAAAGGGAGTCCATCTGGAAAACCAGATCGTGGGCGCCTGCTACGGCACCGATGCCGAGGCATTCTCTTATATTAAGAAGGAACTGGTTGAAAGATACCATGTAAAAGGAATCCTGGAAAGCCGTGTAGGCTGTGCTATCGGAGCACATACTGGCCCTGGTATTCTGGGTATTGTATTCTTAAACGAAACAAATGAAAAATACGATGCTTATCTGTCATAAGCATATTTGAAAACAAAACAGGTTATTTTGAAAAGAAACGGTTCGGCCACGCCTTACCGTTTCTTTTTTTCCTGCTGATAAATTTCCATACATTTTTTCGTTACCGGACCTACGGGAAACTTCTTTTGTGCCAGTGCCGTTACCGGCATGATACCCATCAAAGAATTCGTCACAAAACACTCATCCATATGCAAGACATCTGCTTCCCTGATCACAAGTTCTTTCACCGAAAATCGTTCCATAAGAAAACGGCGCACAATGCCAGGCAATAATCCGCAGACGCTATCCGGCGTATAAAGCTGCCCCTCCCGGACAAAAAACAGATTGGTCGTAGTACCCTCGCAAAGTTCTCCTCTGCTGTTTTTGAAAACCAATTCATCAATACCCAATTGCCTGGTACGGCGTTTTTCCAGAATACAGTCTCCATAATTCATGGTTTTATGCATAACCAGCGGCGACGTTTCATTGCGGTATACGGGACTATAATCCAGCACAAATCCCTTCCGAATCACCTCCGGCGTATAAGGATTCTCCCGCAGCGCGAATATTTTATTTTCATTGGAGACCATAATTTTTAGCCCAATATGGTCTAAGGCATGATCCGGGACATGATCTGGACCATGATCTGGACCATGATCTAAACCGTGATCTGAACTGTGATTTGAACTTAAATTCTTTTCTTTTTCCTGATCGGCCAAAAAGGCTTCCACCTCCCCGGCCCCGACCTGCTTTCCAATTCCCAGAACTTTCAAAGAGTGATTAAGACGCTCCAGATGCCAGGAAAGAAAAAGGGGAACCCCCTCTTCCAGAGAAATTGTCTCAAAAACACCCAAACCAAACTGATAGCCTTCATCTAACGTGATCTTCATAGTATCTCATCCTCCAATAATGCCCGCAGCAGGGCTTTGGCCTTCTGCCATGTTTCCTCGTATTCAAAATCCAGTTCCGATTCGCAGGTAATGCCGCCGCCTACCCCCACATGATATATGCCATCTTTCCATACCGCCGTCCGAATGACAATATTGAAATCACAATCTCCATCCAGGGAAAGATAGCCGATGGAGCCTGTATATAAATTTCTTTGGCTGTGCTCCTGCTCATCAATCAGTTCCATAGCCCGAAGCTTCGGCGCCCCGGTAATCGAACCGCCGGGAAACGCGGCTTCCAGAAGATCCATGATGGTCAATTCCGGCCGAAGCTGTCCCACCACATTGGCAATCAGATGAAATACCGTTGCATAGGTTTCCACTGAAAACAGTTCCGTCACCTTCACGCTGCCCGGAACGCAAACCCGGTTTAGATCATTGCGTTCCAAATCTACAATCATCAAAAGTTCACTCTGATCTTTTTGGGATGAGGCAAGTTCCTCTTTCAACTTCTTATCTTCTTCGGGCGTATCGCCCCTCTTTCTCGTTCCTTTGATAGGTCTTGTCTGCACCTGTCCGTCCCGCATCTGTAAGAAACGTTCCGGAGACGCACAGACAATCTGAAAATCGCCGTAATTCAAATATCCGCCAAAAGGAGAGGGATTCTGGATACGAAGGCGCTGAAACATCTCGAAGGGGGATACCTTGCTGCGTATTTGCAGCTGCTGGGTCATATTCACCACGTAAATATCTCCCGCCACGATATAATCAATCATCTGCTGTACGGCCGCCATATAGTCCCCGCGGGTAAAATTAGCCGCAACACCTTCCTGTGGCTCCCGCGCCTCTGATAAAAGTTCTTGTGCCTCCGGCAAATACCCCTGCCCCTCCGGCAAATACCCCTGCTTCTCCGGTAAAGTGTTCCTTTCCGAAAGGTTCTGCGCAGCCGATAATTCTGTTGTCCGTACCAATTCCTCTAATTCTGCCATACGGACAGAGGCTTCCGCCGTATGTCCGTTGGCCACCAGATAAAGTTCCCGGCTCCTGTGATCCTCAATCACGAAACAATCATAAAAATTCAATACGCAATCCGGTATGTCCACCGTTTTTTCATGGCGGCTGACCACCCCTTCTTTCTTGCGTCCGTAATCATAAGAGAAATAGCCCACGGCCCCCGAAACCAGAGGAAGCGCCGTTTCATTTTCTTCTTTATGGTCCCGTAAATAGGTCTTTAGATAGGTTTCAAATGTTTCTTCGACGGCCTGACCATTTACGGTAAACTGTTCTCCCTTTACCAACTGTAAATACGGATACAACGCAACAATGGAGCAGCGGCCAAGATCTCCCTGCAGGGAAGAATCCAGAAAGACTGCTGCCTCCGTATCCTTTATCCGTCCAAAAATCCGGTCAATGGGCGGATAGGCCGTCAATTTACGAATCTGCCGCATATCAGCCCACCTCCCTTGTTCCCATCTGCCGCCAGTTCTGGCAAATACGATGGAAATTAGCCAGTAATTCATGGCCATATGCCGTCAATACGGCCTCCGGATGGAATTGTACGCCATAGACCGGAAGATAACGGTGTTCCAGTCCCATAATCACACCATCCTCGCTTTTTGCCGTAATCCGAAGGACAGAAGGAAAATCCTCCTCAGAAACCACCAGGGAGTGATAACGGGTTACCGGGTAAGTTTCCGGCAAATTTTCAAAAAGTCCGCTTCTGACATGATGTATTGATGAGACTTTACCGTGCATGGGACAGGAACCTTTCTTAACCTTTGCCCCATAAGCATAGCCCACTAACTGGTGGCCCAGGCAGACTCCCAAAACAGGAATCTTCCCCTGAAATTCACTGAGCACCATATGGGAAACAACGGCATCCTGCGGGCGCTTCGGCCCCGGTGATATAATAATTCCTTCCGGACGTATCTGACGGATTTCCTCCAATGACACTTCGTCGGCCCGCCGCACTAACACTTTTTGTCCATTTTCTCTCATATAAGCGGACAGATTATAAACAAATGAATCATAATTATCAATCATAAAATACATAAAAAAAGAGCCCCCTTTCCAAAATAACAGCTAGCCAAACTTGTACAGTCGTTATCCTGGCAGGAGCTCAGGTCCGTAACCTGTATTTGATTTTATGTATATGACATATGTATGAGTATACGGCAAAGACAGAAAACGCGCAAGCATTTTTCCTGTCCTGGCGCCGTAAATTAGTCTATTGGCAGACGGATGACAGTACGAAGCCGGCTGACCGCCGTCCGCCTGGGATCGCTCAAATAGATTTCATGATGAAAACGGGCCGCAGAAATATCCACAGTATAACCGTGTTCCCGCAGATAATCTTCCATCCGCCGGATAGTTGCCGGCTCCTCGTCATAACTGCCGACATGCATACATTGCACACACAGTCCCTCCCGGTAAGTAAAGAATTCCACCTTTGAAAAATCCGTTTTTTTCTTTTTTGCGGCCTCATCAACCGCCCATAGAAAAACTTCCCGCGTCACAAATTCCGGCAAACGGATCATGGCAATCCATTCAAATTTCTCTTTTTGCTTAAAATCGATGGGAGTTCCGTCCTGCTGCCACCATAATCCTTCCAGCGGCGGAACAACATAAGAAAAATAACCGCCGATCTTGTGACCCGTCTTATAACTCATTTTGATCGTAAATGCGATTCCATAAAGCAGTCCCATGGCCTCCTTATATTCACCCTCCGGTTCATTCGGATCACCTTTTCCTCTGACCGCCAGATAATGAATCTCAGGTACTTCAATAATGCCCGGCTTTTTTGGCGGCAAATAGAACTCTTTATATTCCTTTTTATAGTCAAAGGCTGCCTGCTTATCCTTCTGTTTCTCCTGCATTTCCTGCTTTTCCTCCTTTTTTTTGCTCTTTTTGCTTTATTTTCCTGCTCTGATCCTTATTCCTTATACTTCATCCGCATCTTGTCCAGCATATCCCGAATTTCTTCTCTGATGTTTGACGGTTTCAGCAGGACCACCTGATCACCAAAGGTTACAAGCCAGGTAATAAGATTTTCTTTGTCCGTATAGTCGGCATGAAACAGCAGCCGCCCATCCTCCTGTTCTTCGAAACAGCCCGTTCCAAATTCCTCAACCAAACGCCATTTGCATGTTGCCTCAAACAGCGCCTCCACCCGGATACCGCCGGGAAAAATCCGTTCCGTACGCAAATCTGGCAGTGGTGCTTTACGCCGCGCAAAGGATTGGCCGGATAACTGCAGCCCGTCCATTCGATTCAGTTTAAACAGCCGGTAATCCTGACGGCCCTTACACCAACCCCAAACGTACCAGTTCATCCAGCGGAAGATCAGATAATACGGTTCTATCGTCCTGTGAGACTCACCCTTCGGCGCATAATAAACAAAGTTCAGTTCTGTATGATGATCAATGGCACTGCGTATCATCTCAATCTTAGGCGCCAGTGACTCCTTATACCAGGAAGACAGATCAATCAAAATTGATTGGTCACCTGTCATGAAATCAGAAGAACCGGCGGATAACTTTTCCATCAACTGGCCATAGCGATTTGTGCCATTAACACTATCAAGACTGCGAAGCCCTGCCAAAATATCCTGCATCTCTCCATTCGTCAAAAGCGCCCGCTCCACTCGGTAATTTTCCATAATGGAAATACCGCCATGGATTCCCTGTCTCGTCCGAATGGGGATTCCCGCCTTGCATAAGGCCTCAATATCCCGGTTAATGGTTCGCCTGGAAACCTCAAACTGCTCGGCCAAATAAGGCGCCGTAACCACATCTCTCTGCAGCAAAATCGATAAAATGCCAATCAAACGGTCAATCTTCATCTGTTCTCCTTCGTTCTGTATCTATTCTACCACGCTAAACACGACAGCTATATGTCATGTTTCTATTATAACAGAAAGAAAGTGTAGGGAACACAAGAATACCGTTCCATACACTTTCTTTTTTGCCGCGTATACGGAAAAAGCCGCCAGAAGCAGGCCAATCCGTTACCGGCGTTCCATATGCAGATATTTTTCTTTTGTAGCAAGTCCACCGCGTATATGACGTTCCGACTTGTTCAAGTCCAGAATGATACGTGCCTCTCCCGCCAAAGCCGGATTGATTTTCAGGAGACGTTCTGTCACATCTTTATGTACCGTACTTTTACTTACTCCAAATTTTTTTGCGGTTTGCCGCACCGTTGCCTTGGTTTCGATAATATAATTGGCAATCTCCACTGCCCGCTCTTCGATATAATCTTTCAAGGATAAGCCTCCGAAGGCGCTGTTTTTACAGTGTATGTCAGAAACCTATTGCTTATTCCCAAACCATCTTCTAATAGTTCAAGTAAATTGCGCTAACAGGGCTTTTCCTCTCACTATCCATTGAGATTATTCAGATGTCCGGCACCATTGGTAAATCTGACGGATGACCGAAATAAAAATTGTAAATACAGAAAATGCAGGAAATTATGAAATACCGATATTTTTAAATTCGTTCTGAAAAAAATCTAATCGTATCTTTCAAATCATCACTGAAATCATCAAGATCCTCCAGCGTAATCGCACCTTCACTCAATAATGCTATCATAATATTAAATTGGTTGGATCTGTTCATTCTGCACTGAACTCCACAATCCCTTTTATCCTTGCTAATTCGTTCTTCAAGCTTCCAGAATTTATCGGATGGATTTCCGTCTCCGTTAAGAATTTCCATGTATTCTTTATTTAGCTTATCCATATATGCTTCCTGCCACCCAGCAATCTTACTCCGAAATAATTTCCAGTCCTTTTCAGAAAACTTATTCATATCAATCTCCTTTATTCAACAGGTATTTTCTGGCCTTCCGTTCACCTTCCATAGTTAAAATATTTTCTTCAACCATCTTTTTCAATATTCTTTTTGTTGTTGAATCTGCAAGCCCTAGTATTTCTCTTGCCTCTTTGTTACTAATAAAACCATTTTCTTCTATATATTTGACAATCCTATCTTCTCGCTCAGCAGTTATCGGCTTTTTATCGGCTTTTATCGGTCTTTATTGGTCTTTATTGGTCTTTCTTCTCCAGACCTTGACAGTGTACTTTGTTTTCCTCATGCTTTCAGATCTGCAAACAGCTCATCCAGATCGGTATAACCTTTCATAGACGGGTCTTTTGTCATGTACATTACCAGGGGTAACCACTGCTTCCAGCACAAAGCCATTGGCGTCACAGACTGTATGGACTTCATAGGAAAACTGCCGTTTGTGATCCTCTTTTATAAACAGTCCGCTGCTGCGGCTGTCTTCCGCGGAAGATGGTCTTGCGGTACCAGACTTTCCGTGTCCACCATTTCCGGGATTCCCCGATCCGATTTCCCTCGTTTCAGCATTTTTCATCACCCATATCTATTTTACAAAATATATATAAAAGCCCCAGCGTAAGCTGGACTTTTTCGACAAGCTGAGGAGCCATCATCCGGTGGCTCCTGTTTTATATGGCTCCAAAAACATTATGTCCGGAAAAAGAATCCGATCAGAGGAACAAATAAAAAGAAGCAACTTGGTTTTGAGAAATATAGAACGTGCTCTGTAATCTAAAAATTACAGAGCGTTTTTTGAATATCCATCCAATTAATTTTACAATTTTTGTAATTTCTAATATTATAAAACAGTCTGAACTTGCGTAGAACTTTTAATTCAACACGGACAAAATTCGTCTATTTTCGTAATATTTTAACATCAAAAAGTGTT
>CAYRTA010000038.1:0-16542 GCA_964427045.1 uncultured Hoministercoradaptatus sp.
TAATCTTCCGTGTTCCCCTGTCAAACAGCTTTACACCGATTTCTTCCTCCATCTGTGCAAGCTGACGGGAAAGCGTTGGCTGCGTGATGTGTAAAACTTCTGAAGCCTTTGTTATGCTTTCTTCCCGAACCACGGTCAGAAAGTAGCGAAGAACCCTGATTTCCATAAAAATCACCCTTCCATCTGTCATGCTTAATAAGCATATCTTATCATATTTATGCTTTTTGAGCAAACAAATAGAAGATATCTATTCTTTATAAATCTTACGCAAAACATACTGGCAAGCAATGCATCTTTACGCAAAAGATGCTTACCCAATCTGCAGGATTCTTTTTTATTAATATATCCGTCTATGGGAATGGTATTTTTCCTCACAGTACTGGCAGCGGTAAATCTCCCGTTTTTCGTCAGTCAGGATAAAAACCTGATCCAATTCCTGCTCGATGGAGGTGATACAGCGGGGATTTTTACAGCGGACCACATTGACGATCTTTTTCGGAAGCTGCAGACTCTTTTTCTCAATAATCTTTCCGTTTTTGATAATATCGATGGTGATATTGTGATCGATAAAGCCCAGTACGTCCAGATTCAGCAGCTCAATAGGGCCTTCCACCTTAATAATATCCTTTTTTCCCATCTTATTACTGGACGCATTCTTGATCATCGCCACACAGCAGTCCAGCTTGTCCAGGTGCAAATATTTGTAAATTTCCATACAGCGGCCGGCCTGGATATGATCCAGTACCACCCCTTCCTCAATCCGTCCTACGCTTAACGCATTCTTTGCCATCCTCGTTTCCTCCTATACCGTAATCTCCAATAAGGTCAGTATCAACGCCATACGGATATACATGCCATACCGCGCCTGCTTAAAATAGGCGGCCCGCGAATCCTCGTCCACCTCCACGGAGATTTCATTGACTCTCGGAAGAGGATGCAGCACGTACATATCTTCCGGCGCCAGCTTCATCTTCTCCGCATCCAGAATATAGAAATCCTTCATGCGCAGGTAGTCCTCCTCGTTAAAGAAGCGCTCCTTTTGTACCCTCGTCATATACAAAATATCCAGCTTTGGCAGAGCGTCCTCCAACCGTTCCACTTCCTCATAGGGTATCCGGTTTTTATCCAGCACATCCTCCCGGATATAGCCCGGTACCCGCAGCTCTTCCGGCGATATCAGCACAAAGCGGACGCCCGGATAGCGGATCAGCGCATGAATCAGAGAATGAACCGTGCGGCCAAATTTCAAATCGCCGCACAGACCAATGGTCATCTGGTCCAAATGACCTTTCAGAGAACGGATGGTTAAAAGATCAGTCAAAGTCTGCGTCGGATGCTGATGCCCGCCGTCTCCGGCGTTGATCACCGGAATTTCCGCATGCCGGCAGGCTACCATAGGCGCGCCCTCCTTAGGATGCCGCATGGCACAGATATCGGCATAGCAGCCAACCATTCGGATAGTATCCGATACGCTTTCCCCCTTGGCTGCAGAGCTGGAATTGGCAGAAGAAAATCCCATAATACTGCCCCCAAGACGCAGCATTGCCGCCTCATGGCTCAGGCGGGTCCGGGTACTCGGCTCATAAAACAGGGTCGCCAAAATTTTTCCGTCGCAGGCATGAGCATATTTCCGAGGATTTGTTTCTATATCATTGGCAAGGTCCATCAATCGATCTAATTCTTCCACTGAAAAATCCAGCGGACTCATCAAATGTCTCATTTTTTCTTCCTTTCCTATATACAACTTATTTCCGCATAAAAAGAATCCTGCTCCGCAGGACAAAGAAATAGAGAAAATGCCAAAACATTTTCCCTATCTCCTTTTTCATTAGCAGTAACTTCTGCTTCTATAAAGCAATTCCAACCGGGAAATCACTCCCAATACCTTTTTCTGGCCGTCCATAACCGGATAATAATCATAATCCGCAGATTGCACATCCCTGCGCGCATGGATCACGGTATGATCTAAATCAATGGCAACTAATGGTTTTTTTATCATAATATCTTTAACTGGCAGGTTTCTCACATCATCGTGAGAGATTCTAATTTTTTGATCGATATACACGCTGGTGATGGTATCCATATCGACGACACCATGCAGATGGTTGGAACTGTCTACCACAGGCAATGTACGGACATTTTGTTCCACCATATAGTCCCAGGCGCGCCTTAAGGAAGTATCCGGTGAAATTCCCTTTAAATAATGAATGTTTAAATCCTTCACTCTTTTTTCTGTCATTTTCATTGCCTCTCTATCTTCTTAATTAGAAAATCAACTATGCAAAAACAATTTCCGTTCCGGTCTTTCCTTCCAGGGCCTCGATGGCCTTGTCAAGACTGGTGATAATAGCTTTCTTGTTGGGATATGCACGCACAAACTTCATGGCTGCCTCAACCTTCGGCAGCATACTGCCCGGTGCGAACTGGCCCTCATCGATATAGCGAACGCCATCCTTCAAGGTCAGCTTATCCAGGTTCTGCTGATCGGGTTTTCCCCAGTTGACCGCCACCTTTTCTACCTCTGTCAGAATCATCAGGATATCTGCATCCACCTTTTCTGCCAGCAGCTCTGCGGCAAAGTCCTTATCAATAACGGCAGCGACGCCTTCCAGCGTACCATCCATATTCTCAACAACAGGAATTCCGCCGCCGCCGCAGGAGATAACGATCGAAGAATCCCAGAGGTCCTGAATTGCCTGAATCTCAACGATTTTCTTCGGAATCGGAGAAGCAACCACTCTTCTCCAGCCCCTTCCGGCATCCTCCTTCATGGTATAGCCTTTTTCTTCAATCAGCACCTTCGCCTCTTCCTCCGTATAAAAAGCGCCGATAGGCTTCGTTGGCTTCTGGAAAGCCGGATCATTTTTATCTACAATCATCTGGGTTGCCACACTGACAACCGGGAAATTAACGTTTCTGCTGCTCAGCGCATATTTCAATGCCTGCTGAATATGATAGCCGATATAGCCCTGGGACATAGCGCCGCATACATCGAACGGCATCGCCGGCGTTACGTCCTTGGCGGTCTCGGAGGCCAGAAGAATGCGGCCTACCTGGGGACCATTTCCATGAACGATAGCAATTTCATTGCCGCTGCAGCTAATGTCCGCAATATGTTCGCATGTTTTCTTTACCACTTCCAACTGGCCCTCTGCGGTCGGCTGGCTGTTTTTTGACTGAAGTGCGTTTCCACCCAATGCAATTACGATTTTTGCCATTTTCTATCTATTGAAGAATGCAAACCGTTCTCCTACTTTAGGCTGATGCCGGGGTAGGGGCCCCGGCACCATATACAAATAAATGAAAATAGGAGAGCCTTAGTTGATTCCTCTTTCCTCCATAAATTTTTCTAACTGCTCTTTGGCAGCCGCTTTCTGCAATTCTGTTGTCTCAGCGATTCTCTGATACTGAGTGAAGTAAACCAGCAGACCTCTCATAGCGGTCAGACGGTTTCCAGCCTCTTCCCAGCAAAGAGAAGAATCGGAATCTGCAACCTCGTCGGTTACATCCTCGCCTCTGGTTGCCGGCAGGCAGTGCATAAACTTGCAGCCGATATTGCCCAGAGCCATCAGCTCACGGTTTACCTGATAATCGTGGAATACGCGAACACGCTCTTCCTTCGGCATCTCATTTTCGTACAGGCCATACCAAACATCCGTATAAATGAAATCTGCGCCCTTAACGGCCTCTCTGTCATCGGTGATCAGGAAGGTGCCGCCGCTTTCCTTACAGTTTTTCTCAAGAATTTCTACGCAGGCAGCGCTGGGGCTGTCCTGAAGCTGATGACCCTTTGGTCCATAATGTACGAAATGCATACCCAGCTTCGTGGTAAGCATACCCAGGGAAGCGCAAACCTGTGTACCGTCGCCTACGAATACAACTTTACAATCTTCCAGTTTCTTTCCTCTCGGCAGGTTTTCAACGATTGTACACATATCGCCGATTTCCTGGGTCGGATGGTTATAATCGGACATACCGTTCAATACCGGGATGGAGCAGGCATTTGCCAAATCAACAACGGTCTTGTGCTCAATAACACGAGCCATAACAACGTCGATCAACTGAGACAGGACTTTACCGGTATCGCCGATGGTTTCATGTCCGCCAAGCTGAATCATACCAGGTCCCAGATACTGGGCATGTCCGCCGAGCTGCTCCATAGCGGTCTCGAAGGATACGCGGGTTCTGGTGGAGGACTGCTGGAAAATCATACCCAGAGTTTTGTTTTTCATAAGCGGCGGATAGTAGCCTGCTTTGATGCTCTTTTTAATTTCCAGAGACAGATGAACAATATCCAGAATCTCCTCTTTTGTTAAATCAGTAGTGTCGATAAAATGTCTTACGCCATTTGCATACATATTTGTTTTCTCCTTTTTTTCTTTATTTTTCTTTTATTCAGTTAATTAAGCCAACGGCTGCTGCTGGGTGATGCAGTGGATATTTCCGCCGCCAAAGGCAACCTCTTCGGTTCTTACGCCTACCACCTTGCGGTCCGGGAACATAGCCTGTACCTGCTCTACGGCCAAGGCGTCGTTTTCATCGCCGTACTGGGGAAGAATGATACCGCCGTTTACGATCAGGAAGTTCATATAAGAAGCGATGGACACTTCTCCTTCCTCACGGGGCAGAGTACCCTCCACGAAATCGATGGTGTCCGCACCGGTCAGGTAGCACGGTTTCTTGGTCAGGCAGAGCTTATGCACTTTCAGTTTACGTCCTTTGGCGTCAGTTGCCTCACACAGAGTCTTGTAAGCAGCCTGTGCCTCTTTGTAGAACGGATGGGTCTCATCTTCAGTATAGATACAAGCAACCTCGCCCGGTCTTACGAAGCAGGCAACGTCATCAATATGACCATTGGTCTCATAGGGATCGATACCGTCCTTTACCCAGATAATCTTCTCCAGATTCAGGTATTCTTTCAGTTTTTCAGAGATTTCTTCCTTTGTCATATGAGGATTACGTCCCTCGCTGAGCAGGCACATTTCTGTGGTCAGCAGAGTGCCTTCACCGTCTACGCTGATGGAGCCGCCCTCCAGGACGAAATCATCGGTTCTGTAGGAATCTACTCCCTCAATCTCACAAACCTTCTGAGCAACCAGATCATCCTGATCCCAGGGGAAATATAAACCGTCTACTAAACCACCCCAAGCATTGAAGGTCCAGTCGCATCCTCTGATGTCACCCTTATCGTTGATCACAAAGGTAGGACCACAGTCGCGAATCCAGGCGTCGTTGCTGGCCATTTCTACCACACGGATATCTTTCGGCAACTGTGCGCGGGCATTCTGGTACTGAGACGGATTCACACAAACCGTCACCGGCTCAAACTGGCTGATTGCGGTTGCCACATTCACAAATGCTTTCTGTGCCGGTTTTGCGCCATTTCTCCAGTTATCCGGTCTCTCCGGCCACAGCATCCAGATCTGTTTCTGCTGCTCATACTCAGCGGGCATTCTGAATCCGTCCTGCTTTGGTGTTGTTCCTTCAATTCTCTTTGCCATAATTGTTACCTCTCTTTATATTATTTTTTTTGTTTCTTATTTGATAAAACTACCAGCACCTCACCGATGGCAAGGAAAAGCACGGCTCCGATGGTAATCGGCAGTGTGGCGTTTAAGGTTTCCGTATCGAAGCTAAGCGGAATTGCAGTGAAGATGATGGAAATAACCAGCATGATCATCGGCAACGCAACCATAATCTTCAGGAAAAGATTGCCGCCCGGTACCTTAAAGGGTCTTTCCGTATCCGGGTCAATCTTGCGAAGCTTATAGAATGCCGGGAATACGGGCAGATAAGCCAGCAGGAACATAACCAGGTTCAATGCGAAAAAGCTCCAGAACAAATCCTCGTTGGGGATGATCGGCGCCAGCAAAACGACGATCGTGGCAACGATACCGTTCATAATGGCCGTACCGGTGGGCATGTCGTTCTTCTTACTGCGAGTGCCGAATACGGAAGGCATATCTCCCTGATCCGCCGCATAGCAGGCGGTACTGTTGACACCCAGGGACCAGGAAATCATATTTCCAAAGAGGGTAATCAAAAACAGTACGGCAATGATACCGATAAACACGCCTGTGGTTTTTCCGGTCATCAGGCTGACCGCATCGATCAAACCGCTGTCGGTGCTGATTTCCGTAAAAGGAATCGCGGCGCCGATACCGAAAGCAGCGAAGATGTAGATCGCGGCGATTACCAGACCGCCGGTGATGATGGCCTTCGGAATCTGTTTCTTCGGATTATCCATGTCTCCGGCGAAGGTACAGATAACTTCAAATCCCAGGAAGTTAAACAGGATAACGGAGATATAGGATAAACTGTTTAAATCGAAGGACGGTAATAAGGAAGAAGGAGTGATCGGGTTGGCAACTCCTTTTGTAATCGCCGCATACACGCCGAGGATACCTACGATCACGGCCAGAAGAACCTTGATCACGGCACATCCATTCAAAATCCATACGCTGTCACATACCGGATAGAAGCTGATGGCAACGATAATCCAGATAAATGCCAGCTCGATAATTAATGAAGGAATGGTTCCCAGATTTGTTCCGAACACATCATTGATAATCTGTGGAAACATAACTGCCAGTGAAGCCATCCAAAGAGGAAAGTTGATCCAGTAATACCAGGATACCCTTGTTCCCATTTTGTTGCCGTATGCCTTGCGTACCCATTCATAAATGCCGCCGTCACTTTCATAAGTGGTTCCCAATTCGGAAGCGATCAGTCCATAGGGAAGCAGGAAGGTAATCATCAACAGGATCCACCAGAAGTACTGGGAGTTTCCTATAGAAGCTACCGGTGCGGCTGCCTCTGCTACGAATACGACACAGATTACGGAAAGTATCGCATCGAACATTCTAAATTTTTTTTGCTCGCCCATTGTTTTTTCCTTTCATTTCATTTAATAAGTTGTAATTAAAATTTGGATCGTCGTGGGCCTGTTCCTCCGGTACGATTCCGTTGCCGTATCTGTTCCGTATTTGTTTTCCCCCTCTCCGGAACTGTTTGCTCATCTGATGGTGTCACTTTAGCACGTTAATGCAGGGTTTAACATCCATCCAAAAGCCTAATTTTTTATACACTTTTGTGCCTTTATCCCTAAACTTTGTCTAAACTTTTGTGCATTTTTACCATTCAAAAGAAATAAAACGGAAAATGATAGACAATTATTTTTTACGGCGGAGAATATTATTGTGGAAGTGTACAAGAATTTATGATATGATGAGTGCAAAAATACAGACCATTTTAAGGGAGGGGCGCTTATGAGTTATTTCATCTTTTTATACAACATCCTGATACTGATTTTCTGCCTGGTACCGCTTGCGTTCAGCACCCTGTTTTACCGTTCTTCCAAAGAGAACCTCTACTTATTTGTGAGTCTGATTTTCTTTGCCCGCATGTTCGACACGCTGATTCTGTATATGACCATGATAGTTCCGGCCTTTAACCGGTTCTATAACAGTTCCTTTTTCTCGGTATCCAGCGTGAAAACCATTATCGTAGCGATTACCCTTGGGAGCCTGCTGGGTATTCATGAACATATTATGAACGATAAAAAGCCGCTGCCGGTCTACCGTTTTTTACTGGTGACAGCCATTTTGCTGATGCTTCTGCTGCCGATGTTTCCCCATCACGCAGCCATTGTCTGGTCCTACTACCAGTTGGCCCAGATTTTTCTCATTATTCTGGGATTTGACGCACAGCATCGGTCGCGGGCTGTCCCTTTTGCAGAGCAGTCCCGGCTTTTTGCTTCCTATTGTAATTTTATGGCCGTCCTGATTTTCCTGGCCATCTTTATTATGGCCGAGGACACTGTGGTCATCTTCCTGTTTGATTCCTACGGAAGAAATTTCCATACGGTAAAACGCAATATCAGTGAGGACATCACCACGGTGGTGGCTGCCATCTATGCGATTCGCATTCTGATTTTATCTTTCAAAAACCATTTTATCATTTCAGAAGCTGTTGCCGGCCCCGCCGCGAAAGGTGACCTAAAACCCGATCTCGGGCCGGCCGCCGGGCTAACGGCCGAACCGGCGGTTTTTGGTCAGGAACCGGCCGCTGCCGCCAGTCAGGAGTTATCAAAATTTTATTTATTCTGTAAGGATTATCAATTGACAACACGAGAGCAGGATATTTTTTCTCTCATGCTGGAGAGCAAAACCAACCAGGAGATCAGCGACGAGCTGATGATCTCCCTTGGCACTGCTAAGACGCACACCCACAATATCTTCCAAAAGCTGGAGATATCCAGGCGGCGAGAATTATTAGAATTGTATCGCAATTATATGCCGGAAAAGACCAAAGACCAATGAAGCCTCCTGCGCCTTTAACCTTTCCTGGACCCGGGCTTCCTGTAAACATAACCGTATAACAGAAATAACAGGGAACATACCAGCGTAATCCCCTCTGACAACAGCGGACTCCACCAGATTCCCGCGCCCGAAAACAGCGCGGTCAAAACCAGCAGCGAAGCCAACAGGGCAACCAGACTGCGGGAGGTGGAAATCACCGTGGCAGCCGCCGCCCGCTCTATGGCCGTGAAATATCCACCTATTACAATGTTAAATCCTGCCACAAAGAAAGACAGAGAAAAGATACGCAGCACCCTTATGGAATATTGAAACAGCTCTGTTTTCTCCGGAGACAGAAACAGCCGCACGATACCTCCGGCAAAGGCGATACAACCGGTTCCATAAATCAGAGAGGCCGCTGTCACCGAGACCATACCGTACCGGAAAAGCTTTTTACAACAATCAAAGCTGCCCTTTCCATAAAAATAACTGATCAGCGGTTGGGCTCCCTGGACAATTCCCCCCTTCTTCATAACCACAATGGAATTCATATAAGAAATGATGGTGTAGCTCACCAAAGCATTTTCATCCAGAAAGCGCAGAATCATCTGATTAAACAGAAAAATTGTGATGCCCGTGGAAATCTCCGTAATACCGGAGGACAGACCATTGCGGATCTGCCGCCAAACCAGCGTCCCGCTGAAACGAAAACGGCAAAATTTGATCTCGCCCTTCCGTCCCAGAAAGTGGGCAAAATACAACGTGATCAAAATCAACTGCGACAGGCAGGTGGCCAACGCCGCTCCGCGGATTCCCATGGGGAAGACAATTACCATCAAATAATCTAATATAATATTCAATACCGCTCCCGTTGTCACCAAAACCGTGGACAGCTTGGGAAATCCGTCCGTCTTTAACAGAGTTTCGAAGGAATAAGACAAAATAAACAGCAGCGAAAAGGGGGCTATGGTGCCAAGGTATTCCAGCACATACTCCATGTTTACATCGGTGGCTCCCAAAAACAACGCCACCCGTTTCAGATTTCCCATAACGAACGCCGTGATCACCAGCGAGACTGCCACCAGCCAGACGATATTCTGTGTAAATACCTGATTGGCCTGCTCCCTGCGCTTCTGCCCCAATAGAATCGCAACTGTGGTGGATGTCCCCACGGCAAATAAAATGGATACGGCAAACAGTGCCATCACAAATGGACTGACCAAATTCACCGCCGTCAGCGCCACCTCGGAAACACCCCTGGCCACAAAGATACCGTCCACCATAGTATACAGGGAAAATACCCATTGGGATATGATGGAGGGAATTACATATTTCATAAAATTTTGTTTTAACGTTTTCTTCTCTAAATTCATACTTTTTTCAACTCCGGACTTGTCGGCCTTTTCTTTAATTTTCCCTTTGTTTTTTGCTTTTCTCTCTAAATTTCTTGCATTGCCATCATAAACCTTAGTATAATACTAAGGTCAATACTTTTTTATCCTTTTGTTTATATGGTTTCGCCGTATAAGCAGCCTGGCAAATGTGATACTGCCATATCTATTTGAGGGGGATCAGTAATGAAACACTATTACCGAATCGGTGAAATTGCGAAGCTTTACGATATTGGACCGGACTCTCTTCGTTATTATGAAGAACTGGGAATTTTGAATCCTCAGCGGGGCGACAATAATTACCGCATGTACCATATCCATGATATCTGGCGGCTGAATGTCATCCGGGATCTGAGAGAGCTGGGCTTTTCCATGGAAAAAATCCGGGATTATATGAACTACCGTTCTCTGGCCACCACCGAAGAACTGCTGCAGCAGGAGTTTCTCGCTGTGGAGGAAAAAATACGCGGCCTGGAAGAACTGAAAGTAAACATTAAAGAACGCATATGCAACATCCAGGAGGCCCGGAACCAACCATTGGAAGAAGTACAGGAAAAATATCTGCCCCGCCGTAATTGTTATGCCATGGCCAGCAGTTATAATCAGGACCCGGAAATGGATATGCTGATCAAACAGCTGGTTCGCCAGTATAATGACAAATTATATATCATCGGCAACAACCGCACCGGTTCTGTGATACCGCTTAAACAAGCTTTGAAAGGACAATTCAGCGAATATTCCGGCGTCTTCATTCTCGATAAGCACGGCGATGCGCATATCGAAGAGGGACTTTATCTTTCCATCTGCTATCAGGGAAAATGTACTAAAAATGCCATCTATGTGCCGCTGATGATCGGCTACGCGGAAAATCACGGGTTAATTCCCCACGGCGACGTACTGGAATTAGTCTGGACAGACATTCATCAAACTCAAAATGTCAACGAATACATTACGGAATTGCAGATTCTTTGCCAATACGCAGAAGAACGCAGTTGCCCCTTATAACAACTGACCTTATAATAAAATCATACGATAGATACAAAGGATAGGAAATACAGATATGTTTCATTCACCTAAGCTTAATTCCCAACTCTGTGCCGCCAAAAACCGGAAACCGTCAGATATGCCGGCCTCAGAAAACGGACACGGCAGTAATAAAAAAAATGCACGAATTCTTTCTCTGGATATCATTCGCGTTATCGCCATGCTGCTGATTATCGCTTTTCACTGGAATATATCCTGCCAGCAGCAGGAAATCGCAGCACCGGCCATTTTATTCTTAACTTTTGCCAATGGCAATATCGGCAACATCGGCGTCTCGCTGTTTTTTATCCTGTCCGGCGCCTCTTTATACTACACAACAAGGGATCATCTGTCTCTGGCTTCATATTATAAGAAACGTTTTTTGTCCATCTATCCCTTATATTGGATTACTTACCTTGTTATTTTCCTCCATTTTTACTGGATAAAACATTCTCCCATGCTTTATCAGCGCCGGACACTGATTCTCTCTGTTCTGGCTATGGACGGTTATCTCAATGAACAAATTCAATGCTACTACCTTATCGGCGAGTGGTTTGTGGGCTGCATTGTTTTATTGTACCTTATTTATCCGCTGCTTTACCGGGGTATCAAAAAACACCCCGTTTTGACGGCTATCCTGACGGCATTGTGGTATATTCCTCTTATCCAATGCTATCCGTTTTCAATGTCCAGCACGCATTTTTTTCTGACCCGCGTTCCTGAAATGTTAATCGGCATGTATTATATCCGTTACTTTTATAGTCCTGAAAAACAAAAAGAAGGGACTTATGGAATACCAGCCCCTTTTGGTATCGCTGCCCTTCTGATTTTTGTATTTCTTTTGTTTGTTCCCATTCCCATACCGGAATCATACCTGAATATTTTGTTGGGAACCTCCTGTTTTGCGGCACTATCTTCCTTCCTGGGATATTGGGAACGCAGCCGCCGGAAAAAAGCCGTTGAAAAACCGCTGATCACCTTCTCCGGCTATACATATGGTATTTTTCTGGTGCATCATATTCTCATTGGTGAGTTCATCCTGTCTCATGCACAGACCACCATGAATCTGCCCCAGATATGGCTGCTCTTTCTTTGCTATCTGATATACATTTGCATATTCGGCGCCGTACTTACCCGTTTCTCTAATTGGTGCGTAAAAACCTGCCATAATTCCATTTTGAGATTACGCCATTGGACCTGACATGGAATGAATCTGTCCTGGAATCTGACACGAAACCTGACACCGAATCTGACAAAACCTGACACCGAATCTGGCATTGGCCTGCACCCGGTATTTTTCCCAAAAGGGAATACCGGGTGTCGCTAACCGCGGCAGAGTCTATAATTCCACAATCAAATAACTGCCATCGGGTATGGCAAACACTTCTGCCATCTCCGTCAATTCCTCTGGTGTCATCTCTTCTGTATCTGCCCCGACTTCCTCTAAATAGGCCTTTAATTCCTTTTTATTTTTTACAACCACTGCCAGGCAGTCCTCCAGAAAGTCCTCCGCCTCCTGAAAATCCGCTGCCACTGGCTCATCATAAAGCTGTTTTTGATTCTTCAAAAATGTCTCCACACATAATTTACTGTATTCTCCCATTTTCTCCTCCTGTACTTTGGGGTACCCCCGTCTGTAAAAATAGTTCCAACGCATGACCTACCGTATCTGCGTGATAGCCATACCGCTTACGAATCTCTTCGCGGGCCGAATCCATGACAAAGCTTATTCCGCAAAGATCCAGCATCTCCAAATCATTATAATTATCACCGAAAGCCATGCATTCTTCCGGCTTGATTCCCAGCTTATCGATCAGTACCTGCAGAGCTTTTCCCTTATGGACACCATAAGGCATCAAATCAAGCCAAACAGACCCGGAAGTCACACAAGCTACCTGGTCACCAAACCGTTTTTTCCAATAAGACTCCGTAGTCTCAATGCCACCCTGCTCATAAACCGATATTTTAAAATATTCCTCGTCCGTATGCAGGATATCGTTCACAATGGTCACATTATTTTTCACCACATATCGCATATGATGTGCATAAGACTCTTTTTTAGGCTGCAGGTACGATGTATTTTCACCGGATAACAGTACCTCGGAAGTTTCATGTTCCTGAATGGCCCGGATAATCGTCTGTCCCATTTCCCAATCCATCACTTCCTTATGTAATTTCTCTCCTTTATAGAAAACCAATGCGCCATTTTCACAAATATAGGCAATGTCGTCCTGTACCGGTGCAAATAATCTCCGTAAATTGGCATACTGCCTGCCGCTGGCCGCTACAAAAAGGATTCCTCTTTCCTTCAATTTCCGAATCAGTTCACAGGTTCCCTCCGGAAGAACCTGGGTATGATTCAGCAAAAGTGTTCCGTCCAAATCACTGGCAATTAGCTTTATCATAATTTCCTCCATCATCAATTTCGGTCTGACCTATTACAGACAGAGCGCTTTTTTGGTATGTACGCGCCAAGAGCGTATCATATTTCTCCTCATTATATCGTTATTACAAATTTAGATCAAGTTAGGGCTTTTCATTTTGTACAAAATGTATTAAAATAAATAAAGGTATTGCATTATACTATATTTTATATTGGACTAAGGAGAGACTAACATGGCAAAGAAAGGTATTATTCTCAAAGTTTTAGCCGGATTGGCAGTAATCGGAGCAGCAGTAGGCGGGGTATTTGCATTCGTAAAAAAGAATAGCAGTAATAAGGATTTATTAGAAGACGATTTCGATGATCTTCTGGACGAAGACGAAGAAGAAGCGAAAGAGCCCGCAGAACGCAACTATACGACTCTTCCTTCTGATGAAAAGGAAGCAGAAGCAAAAGAAGAGCAAGAGGAAGCTCCGGCGGAAGAGGCAGCTGATGAGGCTCCTGCAGAAGAAGTAGCGGAAGAAGAAGCTCCGGCGGAAGAAGCGGCTGAGGAGGAACCTGTCTCTGAAGAAGAATCTGAAGAGGATACAAAGGAAGAGGAACCTGCAGAAGCATAAGGGGAAGTTGTAACATAATTCTGAAATCATATAACAGATTGTTTTGCCACTGCCTGTGTCAGGCAGTGGCATATTTTATGATTAGCAGTTCCACACTGAGTATATCTCCCAGTTTTCCTGTTTTTACATCTTCTTCTGCCTGGGTAAAATCTTCCACTGCCTGGCGAAGCTCTGCTGACGTATAACGGCCTGTACAGCCTGTATATTTTCTGACCACAAAGCTTTGCAAACCTGCCTTTGCGGCAATATCCTGATTGCCGTAACCCAGCTTCTGTAATTCTTTTACCTGTAACAAAAGATTGAATTGGCGGGCCAGCAAAAACAGGATACGCATGGGCGGCTCCTTCAGGGCAAGCAAATCCCGGTACAATTCCAAAGCCCGTTCCTGATTTTTCTCGGAAACCGCCTGTACCATGGCGAAGATGCGATTGGTAATCTGTGTAGTACAGACGGCATCGATGTCTTCCGCTGTTATAACATCCCGTCCCATGGTATAGCAAATTAATTTTTCCAATTCCTTCTCTATATTGCTCATATCCGTCCCTGTACGGGATAGAAACAAATCCATATTCTGGCGGGTGATCTGCCGGCCTTCCCGTTTCAAAATTCCCAACACCCACATCATGAGAGTCTTTTCATCCTGCACGGCAAAGTCCACCACACGCCCTGCCTGTTTCACAGCCTTAAACATTTTACTTCTCTTGTCAATCTCTTCTTCCACAAAAATCATGACGAGATAATCCGGCAGTTCTTTCATATAATCTGGCAGCTGCGGACACTGTCCCTTAAAAAAGCCCGTATTTTCCAGCAAAAGTATCCGGCGGTCAGCAAAAAAGGGCATGGTATCTGCCAAAGACAGCACTTCTTTTATATCGGTACCCTTTCCCTCAAACCGGGTAAAATTCATGGTATCCCCCTCACCTGTGAGTGCGCTGACCAATCGGTCACGATACTGTTTCTTTAAATAAGCTTCTTCCCCAAACAACAGATAAACTGGCCGAAACGATTGGGATTTTATATCTTCCATAATACTTTTCATGCAGTTTTTGATTCCTTTCCGGACATTCCGCAATATGAATTTCGTAATTCACCATGTTCTTTTAGTATACCTTTCCTTTCACATCAGAGCAAGGAGTTTTTCTTTACTCTGCGGCGTTACTTCGTGGCATACAGCGTAACCGCCCCCATCTGGTCCGTACGGTAAATTTGATCTGTCACTGTTTTCAGGCGTTCCAGAACTTCTTCGGCCGGATGCCCATAACGATTATTTACCCCACAGGATATAAGAGCCGCCTGGGGATTGGCCCATTCCAAAAAGGACTGACAGCTTGATGTGGCGGATCCATGATGTCCGACTTTCAAAAAATCACATCCATCCTCCAAAACCAAATCCATCCACTCATCCAGCTCTTCTATCATAGCCAGTTCGCCCTCGGCTCTTAAATCTCCGGTCAGAATTCCGCACAAGCCATCACCCTGCCAGTATAGAGAAAGTGAACCATCATTGGGGTCATCCGGCCGAAAATCGCCTGTGGGATAAAGAACCGTAAGTTTCATATCACCCGATGTCAGGCAATCCTTTTGTTCCAGCGACTCTATCATGATATCCGCCTCCACGGCCAATTGACAAAGAGACGCGCTCTTTTCATCTTCCAGCATCCATGCCGGCATATACAAGGCATCTATGGTCAGCCATCCCCGCCTGGCCTCGCTCAATACCTCACCGATTCCATTGACATGATCTTCATCCGTGTGCGTAAGAAGTATCCCATTTATATGGGCGATTCCCTGTTGTTTTAAAAACGGCAGCAAAACCCGTTCACCCACATGACTGCGGCTGCTGCTTCCGCCATCCACCAACAATACCGTTCCATGGGACTGTAACACGACGCCGTCCCCCTGTCCCACATCCAGTGCCGTCACCTTGACAGACGGTCCAAACGATACCCCCAGAAACAAAACCAGTGCAAGGCGAAGAGTCCAGTTTCCCACGGACCGCAGCCACACAGGCAGCCGGCCCATTTGCCGGTCAAGCCCGGCCCCTGCCAGCAATAGGAAATAGTAAAGTACAATTTGCCAAATCTCCGGCTGTCCAGGCGTCCAGATGCCATAAGGAGAACGATCTGCCAGATCACCCAGCCATTCACAAAATTTCAAAATGCCATAGGCAGCCGTGCCCAGTATACTTCCCCCAAATACAGATATTCCACTGACAAGCAAGGCGCTCAGTCCCGATAACAGAACTGCCGGAAGCAGAGGAATCACAATCACATTGCAAATAAGCCCGGCCATAGACACTTGATAATAGGTATATAGTACCACCGGCAACAGGAATATCCACAGATGAACCCCTTCAATCAACCGCGTAAATATCCCATTGATCCAATTTTTCACTCTTTTCCTTCCGGTTTTTCCCTTTCCCTTCGGTTCTCTCTCCATGCTGTTTTGCATCACGGCCTGCACATACGCGATTCCCGCCACTGCGCCAAAAGAAAGCTGAAATCCACTGTGAAATAGAATATCCGGATTATCAACCAGAAGTAAAATCCCGGACAATGCCCAGGCAGACAGCAAATCATAACTTCGGCCCAGTATACGGCCGCCGGCCAAAACAGCGAACATGGCCACAGCACGAAAAACGGTTACGGGGGTTCCCAAAAAGGTTCCATAAAGCAGAAGAAGCACCAGCGGGATGCCAAAAGAAAGGGGATAGGGAAGGGAAATTCTGACCAGCAAAGCAAATAGGCCCATACCGAACACACTGATATGCAAACCCGTCTAAACCCGAAACTTTGACACAAATGTGCAAAAGGGCAGTTTGTTAAATC
>CAYRTA010000039.1:0-16453 GCA_964427045.1 uncultured Hoministercoradaptatus sp.
CTCCGTCAGGTTGACGATCTTATCCTTCTCATTGACAATGAAATCACCGGTCTCGATAATCTCCTCGCCCATGATGGCAGTCATCTTCGTCATCTCACCGCTGGCTTCTCCACGTTCCAGCTGCTTGGCCAGAATATCACAAACCTCATACAGCTTGGTGGACTTGCCGGACTGTCCGGAAATAATCAGCGGCGTACGGGCCTCATCAATCAAAACCGAATCCACCTCATCGATGATGGCAAAATTCAGTTCCCGCTGCACCAATTGTTCCTTATAGATAACCATATTATCACGCAGATAATCGAAACCATCTTCATTATTCGTTACATAGGTGATATCACAGGCATACTGCTCCCGGCGCTCATCATTTTTCATGGAATTCAGTACCACACCTACGGTCAGTCCCAAAAATTCATGAACCTTACCCATCCATTCCGCGTCACGTTTTGCCAGATAATCATTGACTGTGACAATATGAACACCTTTGCCTTCCAGTGCATTCAAATAAGCCGGACAGGTGGAAACCAGGGTCTTACCTTCACCGGTACGCATCTCAGCGATACGGCCCTGATGAAGAATAATTCCACCAATCAACTGTACCCGGTAATGCTCCATATCCAACACACGTCTGGCAGCTTCACGAACTACCGCAAATGCTTCCGGAAGAAGGTCATCCAGGGTCTCGCCCTTTGTCAGACGTTCCTTAAACTCCGGGGTCTTTGCTTTCAGCTCCTCATCGGAAAGTGCCTGCATGGATGGACGCAGACTTTCAATTTTGTCCACCAGAGGCATAATTCTCTTCAATTCTCTGGAGCTGTGTGTTCCAAATAATTTCTCTGATAATTTCATATAATCGCTCCTGTTTACTTGTCTGTCTTTCTATTTTAGCATTAGTCTTAATAGCCTATTAATCATATTACCACTTTCTCAGCTTTTACACAAGAACAAAGCGGACAAGTCCGCCTCGAACTCCCTAAATCCCTCAATCCTCGCGGAGCGTTTTTATTTCAAAGGAAAGCCAAAACTATTATTCCTGGAACAAAACGGAGTACTTTCCTTTGGAATAAAAAAACAGGTTGAAAGTCAGCGCTTTCAACCTGCTGCAAACGCCTTTCGGCTGTTTTTTTAACATTCCGGCTCAATCAGTCCGTAAGTATTTCCTTTTCTCTTATATACTACATTTACTTCGTCCGTCTCCGCATTACGGAAAACATAGAAATTATGTCCCAGCAATTCCATCTGTACACAGGCATCTTCCGGATACATCGGTTTGATCCCAAACCGTTTGGTACGGATGATTTCAACGGATTCTTCTTCCAGTTCTTCATCTTCCACAAAAGTCTTCTGGAAATTACTGTTGCCTTGCTGTTTATTAATCAGTTTGGTCTTATATTTGCGAAGCTGACGCTCAATGATCTCCTCCACCAGATCAATGGATACGTACATATCACTGCTCACCTGTTCGGAACGAATGATATTGCCCTTCACCGGTATGGTAACTTCAATTTTCTGCCGATCTTTCTCTACACTCAGTGTAACCTGAATCTCAGTCTCCGGAGTAAAATACCTTTCCAGCTTACCCAACTTGTCCTGAACCGCAGTCCGCAGACCGCTGGTCACTTCAATGTTTTTCCCGCTGATAATAAAATTCATACAATCAACTCCTTCGCTATTTATTTATCTTTATTATATCAACTTGTCCAAATGAAGGCAACTTCAACCTTCTTTTTTTATGGATATTTTATATTTTAAAGAATTACGCTCAGAATACACGGCATTTATTTTTTCTTCTGCGCTTCAAAAAACTCCGTCAAAATCTCAATCGTTTCAACCCAGGCTTCCAGCTGCGCATCCGTAAGATGATTCATCAACGCCTCTGTCATATCGTGATGGAATTTTTCATGATGACGGTAAGCTGCAACGCCTTTGTCCAGTAAATAGATCTTTACCACGCGGCGGTCCTTCTCACTGCGTTCCCGGGCCACATAGCCTTTGCCAACCAGAGCGTTCATGGAAGTCGTCAAGGCGCCTACCGTAATATTTAAGTGCTTTGCGATATCAGTCATGCGTTTCCCATCACCCAGGCCTATGGCCTCTATAATGTGCATATCATTATTGCTGATGTCCCGGAATTCTTCCGTGATAATCGCTTTTTCTTCCAATTCTAAGATTTCGTGAAACGTATACACTAACATACGGTTAATCACGTCTCTGGCATTCTTTTTTTCCATCATTTCCTCCATCAGCAAAACGTAACAGCTCAGCCCTCCGGGCTTTGCAGTTATAAAAGCACGCACATTTTATGCTTATTATGTCCCAATTATACTTGATTTTTTTTAAAGATACCAGTATAAATCCGTAAATTACCGCCGGACCTGGCCAGTTAAAGAACACGAAAACGGCGGTACCGGCCATCAACCAGCGTATCTGTTTCCATATTCCCTTTTTCTTCCAGGAAACTGGCAATTTTCCCATCCAGATAACTGCAGACCGGTTCCATATGATCGACATCATAGCATTCCGGCTCCGGAATGATCTCTTCTATTATTCCCAAACGGTATAAGTCCTGGGCTGTAAGACGCATCACTTTGGCGGCTTTTTCCGCTTTTTGCGCATCCTTCCATAAGATCGAGGCAAACCCCTCCGGAGATAAGATGGAATAAATAGCATTTTCCAGCATCAGCACTTCGTCGGCCACTGCCAGTGCCAGCGCGCCGCCGCTTGAGCCCTCTCCAATGAAAATTGACAAAACAGGGGTTTTCAGGTCGGACATTTCATAAAGATTCCGGGCAATCGCTTCTCCCTGGCCCCGCTCCTCCGCTTCCATCCCGCAGAACGCGCCGGGCGTATCCACGAAGCATATCACCGGACGGTGAAATTTCTCCGCCTGTTTCATCAAACGCAGGGCCTTCCGGTATCCTTCCGGCCGGGGCATGGCAAAATTACGGCGGACATTTTCTTTTGTATCCTTACCCTTCATCTGTCCAATAACCGTCACCGGATGGCCGTGGAACCAGGTAAGACCGCCGCAAATGGCCGGATCATCGCCAAACTGCCGGTCTCCGTGGCATTCCCAAAAATCCACAAATAACTGATCGATATAGTCAGAAGCCACAGGCCGGTTCTTCGCCCTGGCCAGCTGTACCCGTTCCCAGGCAGTCTTTTGCCTTGCTTTTCCTCCCGCTTCCAAAGATGCGGGTTCTGTTTTACAGGCCTTGCCGGAAATGAAGCATTTTTCTTTATGAAATTCCAAAATCCGGCTTAACGTCTCTTTCATCTCTTCCCGCTTCACAATGGCATCCACGAAACCATGTTCCAGCAGAAATTCAGATCGCTGGAAACCTTTCGGCAATTTCTGCCGGATGGTCTGTTCAATGACGCGCGGTCCGGCAAAGCCGATCAGTGCTTCCGGTTCCGCCAGAATCAGATCTCCAAGCATGGCAAAGCTGGCCGTCACACCGCCCGTAGTAGGGTCCGTCAATACGGACACATATAACAGGCCTGCCTCCTGATGGCGTTTCAGGGCGGCTGCCGTTTTCGCCATCTGCATGAGAGAAACGATACCCTCCTGCATACGGGCGCCGCCGGAACAGCAGACAATGATCACAGGAAGTCTTTGGGCGGTGGCCCGTTCCACTCCCCGGGTAATCTTTTCGCCCACCACTTCTCCCATCGTTGCAGTCAGAAAATAGCAATCCATTACCATTAACACGACGCTATGGTCATTGATAGAAGCCAAACCAGTGATCACAGCTTCATCCATACCCGTGGTCTCCTGAAGATTCCGGATCCGGTCCGGATAACCTTTCAGCCGCAGCGGATTCTTATTGGTAAGTCCCAGGTCCCATTCTTCAAACCGGTCCGCCAGCATGCGAATCCGTTCATCGGCAGGCATCCTGAGATAACCGCCGCATTTGGGACATATATAGTGGTTTGCGCCATAGGCTTCCGCTAAGATTCCCTTTTTACATTTTGGACATTTCTTTAACAATCCGTCGGGAACTTCCGGCTTTCGCTGGCCGGAACTTTCTTTCTCCCGGCTTTCCACAGGATCCTTCTTAAATATTCCTTTTAAGTCCATCCGTCTTCCCCTTTATGATTCATTTAAAATGGTTTCCAGCCAATGAATGGTGATCTCGCCTTTGCGAAAATCTTCCTGCTCCATGAGATCATAGAGAAAATCGATATTGGTTGTCACACCTTCTATAATGACTTCTCCAAGGGCGCTGCGCATTTTCCGGATGGCTTCCTTCCGGTTCTTTGCGTGTACGATTAGCTTCGCCATCATAGAGTCATAATAGGGTGATACGGTATAACCGGCATAAATGGCGCTGTCGATGCGAATCCCTTTTCCGCCCGGCAGATACATATCCGTAATCTTTCCGGGGCAGGGGCGGAAATGATGGGACACATCCTCCGCGTTGATTCTGCACTCAATGGCATGGCCCTGAATATGCACATCCTCCTGGGTAAGTCCCAGTTTCTGTCCATCGGCAATCCGTATCTGCATCTTTACCAGATCGATACTCGTCACCCATTCTGTCACCGGATGTTCCACCTGGATCCGGGTATTCATTTCCATAAAATAAAATTCCCGGTTCGCAGTCAGCAGAAATTCAATGGTTCCGGCATTGACATAACCGGCAGCTTTTGCCGCCTCCACAGCCGCTTTTCCCATTTTCTCACGCAGTTTCTCATCCACTGCCATAGAGGGGGCTTCCTCAATCACTTTCTGATGGTTGCGCTGAATGGAGCAGTCCCGTTCTCCCAGATGAATAACATTTCCATACTGGTCCGCCAAAATCTGAAATTCGATATGGCGTGGATTTTCCACGTAATGTTCCAAATACATGCGGTCATCCCCAAAGGCCATCTTCGCTTCCTTCTGGGCAGTCAGAAATTCCTGTTCAAACTCCTGTTCCCGGTAAGCTACCCGCATACCCTTACCGCCGCCGCCCAAAACCGCTTTGACGATCACCGGAAAACCAATTTCCTTCGCAATGCCAAGGGCCCTTTTTTCATCCGTAAGCGCCTCTTCACAGCCGGGAATAACGGGAATATGAGCCTCCTTCATGGTCTTTCTGGCCATGGATTTATTGCCCAACTTCTCAATCACCTCCGACGGCGGACCGATAAAGGTAATATGACAGGCCTCGCATAACTTTGCAAAGACGCTGTTTTCCGACAGAAAGCCAAAACCCGGATGGATCGCATCCGCCCCGGTAATGAGGGTGGCGCTGATGATTTGCTCCATATTCAGATAACTGTCTTTCGCCGCGGCCGGACCAATACAAACGGCCTCGTCCGCCAGCTGTACATGTAGGGCATTCTTATCCGCTTCCGAATAAACGGCCACCGTCTTAATTCCCATTTCCCGGCAGGCACGAATGACACGGATGGCAATTTCTCCGCGGTTGGCAATCAGTATCTTATGAATCATGTTCCATCACCTACCATAAAGGTCAGTTGGGCACGTACGACTTCTTTTCCATCCACCGTAGCGACTGCTTCTCCCACACCCATAGGACCTTTGCTTTTTATAATAGAGGTCTCCAGCCGTATCTTATCTCCGGGGACAATCTTTCCTCTGAATTTACACTTCTGAATCCCGCCAAAGTATACGATTTTTCCCTTATTTTCTTCCAGAGACAGAATTGCCGCCGCTCCTGTCTGGGCCAGCGCCTCTATGGTTAAAACACCGGGCATGACAGGCTCCTGGGGGAAATGTCCCTGAAAAAAATCTTCCCGGAATGTCACACATTTATAGCCGACTGCCCGCCGTCCCGGCTCCAGTTCCTCAATATAATCAAGGAGCAAAAACGGATGCCGGTGTGGTAATATCGCCTCTATTTCTTTAATCCCAAGTCTCATACTGTATCTATTCTCCTGTCCTGACCGTAAACAGCGGCTGCCCATATTCCACAGGTGATCCATCCTTCACGAGAATGGAATCAATGACACCGTCGTATTCACATTCAATCTCATTCATCAGTTTCATAGCTTCCACAATACCCAGCGTCTGTCCGGCTGATACCGTGTCGCCTTCCTTCACATAAGGAGCGCTGCCTTCGGCCGGGGCCGCATAGAAGGTTCCTACCAGCGGTGAAGTGACCACCTGGCCTTCGGCTTTCGGAGCCGCTTTTTGCTCTGCAGTCTCCGCCTGCACTGCCGGCTGACTGTCCTTTGGCACAACCACCTTATCCGCAGTAGGAAAATTCATGGATATATGAATGTTGCCTTCCGTATAATCAAAACTGGTCAATCCCAGATTCGACACTTCTTTTACCATTTCTATGATTTTATCGTACTCCATAGAAACCGAAACCTCCTTTATGCTTCATATGCTTTCACCAAAAGAGAGGCATTATGGCCTCCGAATCCCAGGGAATTGGAAAGAGCCACCTTGACCTCCTGCTTTACGGGCCCCTGGAGCACATAGTCCAGATCACAGCCCTCACCGGGAGTTCTGGTTCCCACCGTGGGATGGATATAACCGTCTTCAATGGATTTCACACAGGTAATAAACTCCACACCGCCTGCGGCGCCCAGAAGATGGCCAATCATAGATTTGGTGGAATTGACCTTTACCTGATAAGCAGCGTCCCCAAATGCCAGATGAATCGCCTTTGTCTCAAAGAGATCATTGTGGTGGGTGCCCGTTCCATGGGCATTGATGTAATCCACCTGCCGCGGACTGACACCTGCTTCCTCCATGGCCAGTTCCATGGCTTTGGCCGCGCCGCTTCCATCTTCCGCCGGAGACGTAATATGGAAGGCGTCACAGGTGGCTCCATATCCGGCTGCTTCCGCATAGATTTTCGCCCCGCGCTTCTTTGCGTGTTCCAATTCCTCCAGCACCACAACGCCGGCGCCCTCACCGATGACAAAACCACCCCTCCGCTCATCAAAGGGCAGGGAAGCTTCCAGCGGGTTCTCCGCCGTCGTAAGGGCTGTCAGGTTGGCAAAGCCAGCCACGGCCACAGGTGTGATACAGCTTTCCGCGCCGCCTGCCACACAGACATCTGCATCGCCGTACTGAATAGCCCGGCACGCATCACCGATAGAGTGAGTGGCGGACGCGCAAGCAGTGGTGACGCTGGTGCATTTTCCTTTGCATCCCAGGGCAATGGCCACATTTCCTGCTGCCATATTGGAAATCATCAACGGTATCATCAGCGGATTCACCCTTCTGGGACCTTTGGTAAGGATTTTTGCATGGGCTTCTTCCATGATCCCAAGTCCGCCGATGCCGGAACTGATAATTACGCCAACCCGGTATGCATCCTCCTGTTCCATGTCGATGCCAGCATCCTGAAAGGCTTCCTTTGCCGCCACAACGGCATATTGGGAAAAGGTATCCATCCGCTTCGCCATCTTAAAATCCATGTGCTCTTTGGCGTTAAATCCCTTTACTTCCGCCGCCAGCTTTACTTTGTAATCTTCCGTGGGAAACCGGGTAATGGGTCCGATTCCTACCTTCGCAGCTTTCACACCTTCCCAAAATTCTTCTACTGTATTTCCAATGGGTGTAATCGCGCCCATTCCGGTAACTACTACTCTACGTTTTTCCATAAATCTCTCCCAACTTTTTTACATGATCATGCCGCCATCTACAACCAGCACCTGACCGGTGATATAAGAAGCCAGATCAGAGGCCAGAAAAACGGCCGCATTGGCAATATCTTCCGGTTCCGCGAACCTTCCCATAGGAATATGGTCCCGTATCCGTTCCTTAACTTCCTCCGCGAGCACCTCTGTCATCGGTGTCTTAACGTAACCTGGCGCAATGGCGTTCACTGTGATATTCCGGGAAGCCAGTTCCTTCGCCGCCGATTTGGTAAGACCGATAATTCCCGCTTTCGAAGCCGCGTAATTGGCCTGGCCTGCGTTTCCCGCAACCCCCGATACGGAGGATATATTGATAATTCTTCCGTACCGGCGTTTTAACATCTGTCTTCCCACAAACCGGATTCCGTGAAAACAGCTTTTCAGATTGGTATCCACTACCAAATCAAAGTCTTCGTCTGGCATTCCAAAAACCAGACCATCTCTGGTAATCCCCGCATTATTAACCAAAATATCCACAGGACCCAGGGTCTTTTGTATATCGGCAAACATCCGGCGGCACGCTTCTTCATCAGCCAGATTTCCGGCAAAAATCTCCGCCTTGCCTCCCAGCCTTTCAATTTCTTCTTTTACCGCCAGCGCGCTGGCCTGATTGCTGTTATAATGGACTGCCACGTTGGCGTGCTGGGACGCAAAAGCCATCGCTATGGCTCTTCCAATGCCGCCGGATGCTCCCGTGACAACCGCTGTTTTTCCTTTCAGCATACGATTCGTTATCCTTCCTGATTCAACACTTCCAATACCCGGTACATATCCTCCACGGTATTGATGGCATAAGTTACCGCGTTTCGGTCAATTCTGGCTATGAAATTGGAAAGGGTATGCCCCGGTCCAACCTCCAGAAAGATTTCCACGCCCCAGTCGATCATACTGCGCACGCTTTGTTCCCAAAGCACCGGGGAATAGACCTGCCTGCGCAAAAGATCCGGTGTTTTTGTAATATCGGTAATTACCCGGGCATTTACATTCGTCACATAGGGAATTTTCAATTCACTCCAATCCACCTGGCCCAGTTTCCAGCTTAATCGTTCCCCGGCCTGCCGCATATAGGTGGAATGAAAAGGGCCGCTGACTTTCAGGGGCAGCACTCTTCTGGCTCCCGCCGCTTTCAATGCCGGACCAGCTTTCTCTATGGCTCCCTTTTCTCCGGTTATGACAATCTGTCCCGGGCAATTATAATTTGCCACTGACACACCCTCTATGGTATCTGTCACGGCCAAAACCGCCTCACCCGATAATCCCAGCACAGCCGCCATACCGCCCATTCCGGCTTCCGCGGCCTGCTGCATCAGATTTCCCCGATACCATACGGTCTGCAATGCATCATCATATTCCATACCGCCTGCTGCGCAGATGGCGGCATATTCTCCCAGGCTAAGACCGGCCGTGATGGAGGCTTTGATTCCCTGGCGTTCCATCTCCCTTGTCATCGCCATACAGGCTGCCACCAGAGCAATCTGTGTATAATCGGTCCGGTCCAGTAATCCATTTGGCCTAAAACAAAGAGAGGCCAAGTCAATTCCCAAAAGATCGGAGCCTTCCTCAAATACCGCGCGGGAAGTCAGACTCTGTTCATAAAAACTTTTTCCCATACCTGCGGTCTGCGCACCCTGTCCTGGGTATAGAAATGCTATTTTTTTCATGCTTCTTTCCACTCCAACAATTTTTCTGCCCGCAGCGTCGTATCGGTCAAAATTTCCTGACAGCTTCTTTCTTCCTTTACCAGACCGGCAATCTGCCCTGCCATCAGGCTTCCATAATCCACATCCCCATCGACTACCGCCTTTCGAAGGCCTCCAAGCGTCAATCTCTCCAATTCCTCAAAGCTGGCTCCTTCTGCTTCCAGCCGCAGATATTCATTAGTCAGCTTATTTCGAAGGATACGAACCGGATGGCCGGCAGACCGTCCGGTTACTCTCGTATCGATATCTTTTGCGCGCAGCACCCTTTTTTTATAGGCTTCATGAACAATAGATTCCTTTGATGCCACAAAGACAGTTCCCATCTGGACTGCCTGTGCCCCCAGCATCCAGGCCGCGGCCAGCCCCCGGCCATCGGCAATTCCGCCTGCGGCGATAACCGGTATGGATACGGCATCCACAACCTGGGGAACCAATACCATCGTTGTGGTCTCCCCGATATGTCCGCCGGATTCTGTTCCCTCCGCAATGATGGCATCGGCGCCTGCCCGTTCCATCATCTTCGCCAGCGCTACGCTGGCTACCACCGGAATCACTTTGACTCCGGCCTCCTGCCACAGTTTCATATATTTTCCCGGATTCCCTGCTCCCGTGGTGACAACCTCCACATGTTCTCTTGCCAGCAACGCGGCAATGGCATCCGCTTCCGGATTCATCAGCATCAGATTGACGCCAAACGGTTTATCCGTATGGGCGCGCATCTGGCGAATCTGCTCTTCCACCCAGCTGGCCGGAGCGCCGCCGGAACCGATAATCCCAAGGCCGCCTCCATTTGATACGGCAGAGGCCAGTTCCCAGGTACCGACCCAGGCCATACCGCCCTGAAAAATGGGATATTCGATACCCAATAATTCCGTAATTCTTGTTTTCATAAAAACTCCCTTATTCCGCCTTTAGATTTTCCACATAGTTTACCAGTTCTCCCACGGTTGTGATCTTCTCCAGATCGCCGCTGGGAATCTCGATATCAAATTCTTCCTCAAAGGTCATAATCAGTTCAAACAAGTCCAGCGAATCAATCTGCAAATCCTCTTTAAAGGAAGCCTCCGGTGTAATCAGTTCCGCATCTACTCCAACTTCATTTACGATCATTTCTTTGATTTTTTCTAACATGACAAATCCTCTCTCTATTTCATATTTATTGTAATCCGATTGCTCGGTGATTACCGTCTTATCTACCATTCCAGATACGTACCGCCCCAGGTCAGGCCAGCGCCAAACCCTGCCAGGACGATCCCCAGTCCCGGACTTAGTTCCCCGGCCCGGTTCATTTCATCCAGAAGAACCGGAATGCTGGCAGAAGATACGTTTCCGGTGGTTTCTATGTTCATGGGAAACTTCTCCAATGGCTGTTTCAAATGTCTGGCTATGGATTCAATAATACGGCGGTTTGCCTGATGAATCACAAAGTAAGAAACCTCATCGGCACTGCGGCCGCTTCGGCTGAGGATTTCCTCAATAACCTCCGGCACTTTCTTTACCGCAAACTGATAAATTCGTCTGCCATCCATCCGAATATACTTCTCATACGGCCCTTTAGCGCCGCCCACACCGGAATGACAGGTCAAAGCCTCTCCCCTCGTGCCATCGGCCCCTAAAACAAAGGGATTGATGAGCGGCCCATCCTTCTTCGGGGATACGGCCTGAAGTACTACGGCTCCTGCCCCGTCACCGAATAAAATACAGGTACTCCGGTCGGTCCAATCCACCAGATTGCTCAGACATTCCGCACCAATCACAAGGGCCGTTCGGACGATTCCGGCCATCATCTGCCCCACAGCCATTTGGTAAGCAGTGACAAAGCCGCTGCAGGCCGCATTGATATCCAGACAGGCCGCGCGGGCCGCCCCGGTCTCGGCCTGTACCTGGCAGGCAACACAGGGATATAACTGTTCCGCCGAACCTGTGGCAACCAGGATCATATCAATCTCATCCGGATCCATACCTGCCTGGCCGATGGCCCTCTTCGCCGCTTTCGCCGCCAGTGAAGCTACCGTATCGTCCGCGGCGATATGCCGTGCTCCAATCCCCGTACGCTCCCGAATCCACATATCAGAAGTATCCACCTGTTTGGCAAGTTCAAAATTATCCACAACCTTCTCAGGTAAAGCTGAACCCGTTCCCATAATTTTCGCGTACATATACCTATTCCTTTTGCTTTTTTATTTTTATTTTATGATAAAATAGTTTTATTTTAAAACTATTAGGGCCTATTATATCACACATCAATCAGAAATCAATACCCTATTTCCAAAAAAATGAAAATAATGAAATCCCCGAGAATCACAAAATCAAATGTGATTCCCAGGGATTCTATCGCTTATATCGATTCTACCGAATATCCAATTTGCTGAGTTTTTCAAACAATATCTCTTCTTCTGTCGGTGCATCAGCCGCCGCCTCCAGCTGCTGGCGAATATTCAGCATCCGTCTGTCGGTGGCCGCTATTACCTCGGCACAGTTTTGCAGTTCTGCTATGATTTCCTCTTCATTGGGAATATCCTGTTTATACTTCAGCTGATGTTCCAGACTGGCCCAAAAATCCATGGCGATGGTACGGATTTGCACCTCTACTTTCACGTCTTTCTTACATTCCGCGAAAAATACAGGAACCTTCACAATCAAATGCAAACTGCGATATCCATTCGGCTTCGGATTAGCTATATAGTCTTTTCTTGCTATGAGCGTAATATCGTCCTGAGCCAGCAGTGCATCCGCAATGTGATAAATATCATCAATATAAGAACAAATGACCCGTATTCCGGCCACATCGTTCAGATAGGTCTCGATGTTCTCCAGCGTAAAATAATGATTGTTTTTCAGCAGTTTTTCTATAATGCTATTCGTATGCTTCAGACGCGTCGTTATGGAGGCAATGGGATTTCTCTGGTAGCGGACACTGAACTCCGTATCCAGCACCTCAAATTTGGTCTGTACCTCTCTGATCGCACAGCTATACATCATCCGCAATTCCCGGTAACCCACCAGCGTATCCATGGCCTTTCTGGCCTGGTTTCGCATCTGATTCGGGGAATCCGCCAGCATAGTGACCAATTCCGCGGGAATTTCATCTCCCAAATCCCATGTATACCCTGTCTCCGGTTTAGCCATACGCATTTCTCCTTTCTCTCCTGTTTCCGGATATTATCCCGCAGCATCCTTCTATTACCGATAATCTCCAAAAAAGAATAATGCCAGCGTTCCGGGACCGGAATGTGTGCCAATGGTGGCTCCCACATAATTGATCAAATACGTCTCATAGCCAAATTTTTCCCGTACCAATTTTTCCAGCAATTGTGCATCGGCCAGACAGTCCCCATGGCTGATAAAGATTTTCGTATTCTTATCCCGCCAGCTGCCAATCCGTTCTTCCATCATGGTTACCAGCGTGGCGACGGATTTCTTACGGCCGCGCACTTTACCCAGATTAATCAAGTGCCCCTCGTTATCCACATGAAGCATCGGCTTAATATTGATCATGGTGCCAAGCAGAGCCGTCATGCGGGACACGCGCCCGCCCCGGTATAGATGAAACAGATCATCCACAGTAAATACATGACACAGATTCAGTTTATGGGCCTCCAGCCAGGCCGCATTGTCCTCAAGCGGTATTCCGGCTGCTTTCATCTCCACTGCCCGGTCCACCAAAAGGCCCTCGCCCAGGGAAGCACAAAGAGAATCCACCACGATAATCTTCCGTTCCGGATATTCCGCCTCCAATTCTCTGGCAGCAGTGCTGACACTTTCATACGTTCCGCTTAATCCCGAAGAAAAAGCAATGTGAAGAATATCTCTTCCGGATTCCAGAATTGGCCGGAAGCCTTCCTTTGCCGCCTCGATATTTACCTGGGACGTGGTCGGCATAGAACCGCTTCGCATGCGCCGGTAAAAATCATCGGCTTCTAATTCCTTATCCTTACCATAGACCACACCGTCCAACTGATAGGTCAGATACAAAAACTCAATATCATATTCCTGATAGTAGGTATAGGGCAAATCCGCCGTATTTTCCGTCGTAATTTTGTAATTGTTCATTGACATCTCCCTTCACAGGATATTTCACTCCTGCTGTGTCATCAAAGTCTTTAATGTTTCGAGACCACAGCGCATCTGGGAATCCGCTTCCAGCCACTCCGCCTGCGGCAGCTCATTATATTGTGACAGACTGTCCAGGGCTTCTTCTCCTTCCCATTCCGCTGCCACGTCCGGTTCGATTCCCACACCATGAATGTTCGTTCCATTTGGCGTGTAATATTTCGACACGGTCAATTTGACAGCGCTGCCGTCCTCCAGCGGAAACGTTTTCTGAACGATACCTTTTCCATAAGTCACGGTTCCCACAAGGGTTCCTATCTGGTGATCTTTCACTGCTCCCGCAAAGATTTCCGATGCGCTGGCACTGCTCTCATTAATCAATAGTACCAGTGGTATTTCTATGGGTGTTTCCCCTGAACAGACATGTTCCTCCCGTTTTCCATTTTTATCTTCCGTGTAAACAATCATGCCCTCCGGCAGAATCTGTTCCAGAGTGTCACAAACGGAATCCAACAGACCGCCGGGATTATTTCTCAGATCAATCACAAGGCCCTGAATATTCTGTTCCTTCATCTGCGCATAGGCCGCCTCAAACTGTCCGGAAGTACCTTCCGTAAACTGCGCGATTTGAATGTAACCAATGGAATCATCCAGAATGCGGCTGTAAATTACCGGGGTTTCAATCACACCGATTTCTACCGACACATCCAGAACTTCCTCGCCCCGCTGTAAAGTAAGCGTCACCTGGCTATCCGTACTTCCTTTAATGGCAGCGGCCAGTTCGGTGGTGGTCCAGGAGGTAACATCCTCTCCATTCAATCCGATAATCAGATCGCCGGCCTGAATTCCGGCAGCCTCCGCCGGGGAATCGGAGTAACAGGATACCACGACAATCAAATCTGTCTCACTGTCCTTTTGCATCACGAGACCCATGCCCTGATACGTGCCTTTCGAGGATTCCATCAAACTTACATACTCTTCCGGAGAATAATAACCGGAATAGGGATCACCCAGAATCGCCACCAGCCCTTTATACATACCGGTATCCAGCGTATCCTGATCCACATCCTCCAGATAATTATCCTTAATCAGACTTTCTATCCAGCCCAGCTTTCCTGCCGCCGAGACAATGGCATCACTGCTTTGACTAAATGGCAGACAGCCAAACTGTTTATAGAAGAGGGCTGATGCCAGCAAAAGAGCAATCACAAGTCCAGCCACAAAGCCTATTAATCCGGATTTTCTTTTTTTACTCATACTTTCAACCCCATACATAAACAGGCAGAATACCACATGAATCTTACAAGACTCCTGCGGCAGTCTGCCTGCGAATTCTTACTGCTCTATATTTATACCTTTAAATGTTTACGAATCGTAATCAGACTGCCAAAAAGGCCAATACCCATGCCGAGAAGCAAACCGACCGGTATCAGCACCTCAAATACCTGCCGCACATTCATAAACTGTACAACATTGCTTAACATACTAAACTTCGTCAAAACATAGGTTACAACCTTATTATAAATAATATATAAAAGTACCAACGGAATAATCGAACCGATCAGACCGATGATCAAACCTTCGATGATAAACGGCGAGCGGACAAACGCATTGGTCGCTCCGATCAGTTTCATAATACCAATTTCTTCCTTACGGATAGAAATACCGATTGATACCGTGTTGCTGATCAAAAATACTGCCACACACAACAATATCAGAATAATTGCAAGAGCCACGTACGTAATCAGCGTATTGAAAGATGACAGTGTCTGCGTTGCTCCCTTCAGCTGATTAACCTCCCGGACTCCGTCCAGCGATTTAATGTAATCTACCAATTCATCCTGTTTTTCAATTTTGTCCACATACACGGAATAACTGGAGGAATTAGCCAGCGGGTTGTCATTGACAAAGCCTTCTGCCAGCTTCTCCGCATCCTCTGTATTGCCAAAATAATCTCTGCTGAACTTCTCCCAGGCGTCCTCTGCCGATACGTACTGCACATCTGTCACACCCGGATACTGTTTAATCAATTCTCCAATGGCATTAATGGCAGCCTGGTCCACATCATCATCGAACAACACGGTGACGGCCACACCCTCTTCCGCGTTCTTTACAATATATTGAAAGTTAATCACCAGCGAAAAGAATAAGCCAAACAAAAAGATACAAGCAGACATCGTCGCCACCGAAGCCGCAGAGAACATGATATTTCGCCAGATGTTTTTAAATCCCTGTTTGATATTATATCCAATCGTACTAAGCCTCAATGTATCCACCTTCCTGTTCATCACTTACGATGACACCCTGTTTCATCGTAATTACTCGTTTTCTAAATGCATTTACAATTTCCCTGTTATGAGTAACCACTAATACGGTCGTACCTCGTTCGTTGATTTCTTCCAAAAGACGCATGATATCTTCTGAGTTTTTCGGGTCCAGGTTACCGGTCGGCTCATCCGCCAGCAAGATATTCGGACGGTTTACCAGCGCGCGGGCCAGTGCCACACGCTGCTGCTCACCACCGGATAACTCCCGTGGAAAAGACTTATACTTCTCAGCCAGACCAACCAGTGTCAAAATTTCAGGAACTCTTTTCTTAATTACACGATTGGGACGTTCAATCACCCTCTGGGCAAAGGCAACATTCTCATAGACATTCCGATCCTTCAAAAGCCGGAAATCCTGAAATACGACGCCTACGCCGCGGCGGAATTTGGGAACCTTCCTACGTTTCAGTTTACCCAAATTCTGACCATTTACTTCAATGGTCCCGGAAGTCGGTTCCAATTCCTTCAAAAGCAGTTTGATCAATGTGGATTTCCCGGATCCGCTATTGCCAACTACAAATACAAATTCCCCTTTTTCAATGTGCAAAGATATATCGTTCAGAGCAGGCTGCCCTTTTCCGTATACCTTTGTAACATGATCTAACGTTATCATATACTCCTCCTGTCTTCTTCTAGTAGTCCAAAGTCTCCATATACTTCATATAACGCACCACCATCAGCGCGATTTTGAAAGTAATTGCATCCTCAAAGACCCTGAGATCCAGCCCCGTACTCTTCTGTAATTTATCCAGACGGTAAACCAGC
>CAYRTA010000040.1:0-7699 GCA_964427045.1 uncultured Hoministercoradaptatus sp.
GATGCCGTAGATGGAAGAAGAAATCGCCATATACCGGGACATCCGGGGAGGGGCGATGATATAAGACAGTTCAAGCGCCGGGTCTGCGGCGAGGGCGGCGGAATCAAAAGAAGAAGAGGTGAACGCATGATTTGGGGCTTTTGCCCTTCGTTCTGCGTTTACCTCTTTCACTTTCTGAACAACCTCAAACAGCCGGGGGCGTCCGGGGATGTCGCAGGCTTTCAGGGAAGGGGATATTGCCAGGCAAATTGTTTTTTCTGTGCGGGAAGCATCCGCTACTACAAGGTTTGTGGTCAATGGATCGAGGTTACGGTCCGCACATTCCACGCTCGCATAGAAACTTTTCAAGTCAATGGCTGCATAGATACGTTGTTTTTGTGGCATGCCGGTTCCTCCTCTTTCTGCTACAATATATTTGTGGTTGATATCATACAGCCTATAAGAAAATAACTGTCTTGTTGTTTGAAAAATAGTTTATTACAAAGTAACTGTACGATCTACAAACCAACGTTCAAATCTTGCTGAGAAAAGTGGATCGATGCTTCAAAAAACAAATGTTTCTCCCGGCCGTGAATGATTACAGTATAGCAATCACCTGCGTGACCTGCAAGGTCGGTGGGGAGGAGGTTCCGGAATAATCACTCTGGCATGGAGTTTGGTGAAAATTGTTTTGAAAAACAAAAGTGAGGCTCGCACAAGTGTTTTTGCCTTACCCCATTGATTGTTTTGGCATATCATAATAATTACCCCATGTTTTTGAAGTTATAAAGCACCATGGAAAGTGCTAATATGCAGGCGATTCCGTCGGATACCGGCCCGGCGATGAGGATGCCATTGAGTCCCCAAAACATTGGAAAAAGAATTAGCATTGGGAGCAGTAGGAATCCTTGTCTCGACAGGGAAATGAGAACGCCCTGCTTCATATTACCAATACCGGTAAAATAGTTGACAGATAATGGCTGGACGGTTTGTATAAATACGAGCATCAGATAAATGCGCATATATTTATTTGCAAATTGATAGTATAGGTCTTCGCCGGAACCAAAGATGCTGACGATCTGTGTTGGGAAGATCTGAAAAGCAAAAAACACAACGAGGCCAATGCAGATCACCGCTATCAGCGCTTTTTTGAAGGTTTCCTTTACCCGTCCATATTTTTTTGCACCGAGGTTGTATCCCCAGATCGGCTGGCAGCCTTGCGCAAGCCCTACAGAAAATGAGGATACGATACTATTGAGTTTGGCTACAACACCTGAAACGGCTAAAGGAATGTCTGAACCGTAGATGGATTGTGCGCCATATTTGGTCAGAACGTTGTTTAGGGTGATATTAACGGTCATCATGATGATTTGGTTGATAAAGTTCGAAATACCAAGCTTTATGATCTGAACAAGGTACTTTGCTCTGATTCCAAGGATTTTCGGAGAAAATGAAAAGGATTTCATTCTGCGGAAATAAGTTACACAAAGGATAAAGGAAAATATCTGGCCGGTGATTGTTGCAAAGGCTGCACCCCGTATTCCCAAGTGAAATGCAAACATGAATAGTGCATCTAAAAATACATTCAGCACTGCGCCGCTTACGTTACAGATCATAGAATATGTGGGGCTGCCATCGGCCCGAATCAGGTGGCATCCGCCGTTGGAAAAGAGAAAAAATGGCAGACCAAAATTGGTGATGGTTAGATAGGACAATGCCAGCGGCATGACAGAATCCGTTGTGCCGCAGAGCCGCAGGATGGGCTGCTTGAACAAAAAAACAAACAGCATGATAGAAAGGCCCAGTACGCCCATAAGTGTCAGCCCGGTACCGAGGAAACATTTTGCCTCGTCCTCTTCTTTGGCGCCCATATGAATGTTAAAATTCGCCGCTGTTCCGATACCGGATAGCTGTGCGAATGCAGTTGTCAGGGTTACTGTTGGGAATACCACATTTGTAGCTTCGTTTCCGTACATCCCGACTACATTTCCAATAAAGATTTGGTCTGTTATATTATAAGCCGCCGTTACCAGCATACTGAGAATCGCCGGGGTGGCATATTTGATAATCAGGCCTGATACCGGTGCGTATCCAAGCGGATTTTCCGGTTTTTGAGGTAAAGATTCCGTTTTTATATTCATATCATTCATCCTTTCCCTGGATACTTGTCAGATTTTTTTGCCAAAGTGTGCCCATATAGCTGTCAGATTTTTGGGTCAAAGTGTTCCCATATAGTTGTCAGTTTTTTGTCAAAGTATTTCCATATAGCTGTCAGATTTTTGGGTCAAAGTGTTCCCGTATAGCTGTCAGGTTTTTTGGTCAAAGTTTCCCCGTATATCTGCCAAATTCTTTTCCATCAAAGTGAACGCTTCTGTCAAAATCTGTATATCCTGTTTCGAAAGTCCTTTTGTGATTTCGTTATCAAGCCGTAAAAGCTCTGCGTGTACCTGCTCTGTAATTTCCATGGCCTGATTAGTTGCAAACACACGATTTTGCCTGTGGTCTTTTGTGTCCTGCTTTCGCGTCAGGTAGCCTTTATTTTCCAGTGAGCGAACTGCTCTTGTTGTTGCGGATTTATCGACGCCGACCATAGCGGTCAATTCTTCCTGCGTTGCACCGCTGTGATGGGTAATCATCATAAAGAATGGTTCTTCAGCGGCTGTTATCCCATACGGTGCAAGACGGCTTCCTATAATTAACTGCGCTTTTCGTGCCATGTAGATCAGTTGTTTTGTAATCGTTCCATTCATAATTTTACCTCATATCCTAAGATTCTATCACAAATTAGTTGACATATCAACTAATTTGTGATAGGAATCATTTCATCTTTGTTAATGGTATTGTTATACAGGTCACAAAAGCATGGTTGATGCTCCCGAAAAAAACGGGTATAATATTCGATGATAAACGCAAGAGATAACTGTAGTTGTATGCAAAAGAGGTAAAGATTATGAAAAATGGTGTGTCAAAGAAGAAAATACTGTTGATTCTGTTGGCAGTAGTGCTGGTGGTGGTGATTGCCGCTGGTGTGGCAGCGTATTTGGTAGCCCATGGATTTTACAAAAAGAGTAATTACACGTCGGATGAAGAAGCTATGAAGAACTACACGGTGGGGGAGGATGTGGACGAGGTCGATCCGGAAAATGCTGAGGGTGAGGTTCTCACCGATGATCAGCTTGCCGAAATCGAGGAGAAGATGACCGAGTTCGCAGAAGCAGAGCCCATTACCAATGATGGAAATGTTTATAATGTGCTGCTTATTGGCGTTGACCGTCGGGATACTACCTGGGCAGGTAATTCAGATACGATGATTCTGATGTCACTGAATTACGAGAAGGAGCAGATTAGTATGGTCTCGCTGATGCGTGATACATATGTGAATATTCCGGGAATTGGTATGCGGAAACTGAATGCGGCTCATGCAAATGGAGCAGGTCCGCTGCTTTTGGAAACGGTGACGGAGAATTATAAGATTCAGGTTGACCGGTATGTATCCGTAGATTTCAATAGCATGATTGACATTATCGATAAAATCGGTGGTGTTGAACTGACTTTGTCTGAGGATGAGGTGTGCGTGGCCAATAATTATATTAAGGAAATGTGTGGACTGAGAGGTTTGGAACCGACGAATTATTACTTTATTCAGGAGGGAACAAAGACCTGTTCCGGCATTCAGGCAGTGGCCTATGCACGTATCCGTTATGTGGGAAATGCGGATTATCAGAGAACGGAACGCCAGAGAACCGTACTTACTAAGATCATGGAAAAGATGAAAACCATGAGTTTGACGGAGTTATACAGCTTTGCGGAGGAAGTGCTGCCGTTGGTGACCCACAATATTCCTGAGGATGAAATGTGGAGTTTGCTTGCGAAGTCTCCGTCTCTTTTCAAATATACGCTGGTGACAGACAGGATTCCTTATGATGGATTGTATAGTGTAATTTATGTAAATAAGCAGGATATGCTGGTTCCCGATTGGGAAGAGACAATTGCAAAACTGAAAGAAACGTTGTATTGATTGCTGCACTGATATGTGCGCGTTTGATCTTACAATGTTTTGAATGCTGGTAAAACGATATAAAAGGAACTGTATGTGCAGATAAATTTGGCTAAAAAATTCTCACAACAGTTCCTTTTTGTGTGGAAAAATGGCAAATTAATATTTGATCTTGTATGAATGACGAGGATGTGGTAAAATGGTTGGGATTTGAGGGTAAAAGGATATCAAGAGATATATGAAAAATATAGTATTAATCGGAATGCCCGGTGTTGGTAAGAGTACCATTGGAGTAATTCTGGCTAAAGAACTTGGATATCAATTTTTGGATTCTGATTTGCTGATTCAGAAAAAAGAAGGTAAGTTATTAAAGGAGATCATTGCGCAGAAGGGCGTAGATGGTTTCATAAAAATAGAAAACGAAGTCAATGCTTCCATTGAAGCAGATGCAACCGTAGTGGCCACAGGAGGGAGCGTGGTGTATGGTGAAGCGGCGATGGAGCATTTGAAACAGATTTCTACTGTGATATATCTGAAATTATCGTATCAGATATTAAGTAAACGTCTTGGCAATCTAAGAAATCGCGGAGTGGTGCTTCGAAAAGGACAAACTCTCCGGGATTTGTATGAGGAACGGACGGCGCTGTATGAAAAATACGCAGATATTACGATTGAGGAAGATAATAAGGGTATAGAAGAAACTTTGCAGAATATATTAGAAGTGTTGCAGAGTTTTTGATACTTGTTTGTGAAGGTGCCAAAGCACCGGCATGTGACGCAAAGCAGGTCCTTTAGGGTAGGGCAGGCATTAGGGGGCGTCCGAATGAGTAACAAGTGGCGGGAGAGTATAATAACCTAGAGGTGAATTATGGAGCAGTATGTTATAAAGGGTGGTAATCCATTAGTCGGCGAGGTCGAGATCGGAGGAGCAAAAAATGCAGCACTTGCGATTCTGGCAGCCGCAATCATGACAGATGAGAATGTTGTGGTGGAGAATCTGCCGGATGTCAACGATATCAATGTTTTGCTGGAGGCCATTGGAGGGATCGGTGCTGTAGTAGAACGTTTGGATCGTCATACAGCCAGAATTAATGGCTCTACGATTGGCGGTGTCAGCGTAGATTATGAATATATTAAGAAAATCCGTGCTTCCTATTATTTGCTGGGAGCGCTTTTGGGTAAATATAAGAAAGCCGAAGTTCCGCTTCCAGGCGGCTGTAATATCGGAAGCAGACCGATTGATTTACATCTGAAAGGTTTCCGCGCATTGGGGGCCGATGTAAAAATTCGTCATGGCGCCATCGTTGCCATGGCTCCGGATGGGTTAAATGGCTGCCATATTTATATGGATACCGTTTCCGTAGGCGCTACGATTAATATTATGATGGCCGCTTCGATGGCAAGAGGAAATACCATTATTGAAAATGCGGCAAAGGAACCCCATGTAGTAGACACGGCGAACTTCCTCAATAGTATGGGGGCCAATATTAAGGGCGCCGGTACCGATGTGATTCGTATTCGCGGAGTAGAGTCTCTTCATGCGACAGAGTATTCGATTGTTCCTGATATGATTGAAGCAGGAACCTATATGTTTGCGGCAGCGGCGACTAAAGGTGATGTTTTGGTCAAAAATGTGATTCCAAAGCATTTGGAAGCAATTACCGCAAAATTATATGAAATTGGATGTGAAGTGCATGAATTTGATGATGCAGTTCGTGTGATTGCCTCCAGACGTTTGCGCAGGACCCATGTAAAGACGCTGCCATATCCGGGTTATCCTACGGATATGCAGCCTCAGATTGCAGTGACATTGTCGCTCTCAGATGGTACCAGTATTGTAACGGAAAGTATTTTTGAAAACCGGTTCAAATACGTTGATGAACTGACACGTATGGGGGCTTCTGTCAAGGTCGAGGGTAATACGGCGATTATCGATGGTGTGGACCGTCTGACGGGAGCACGTATCAGTGCGCCGGATTTGCGGGCAGGGGCTGCCCTGGTCATTGCCGGGCTGGCTGCCGAAGGAATCACAATTGTAGATGATATTGTGTATATCCAGCGTGGTTATGAAGATTTTGAAGGAAAACTTTCCAGCCTTGGGGCTGAAATTGAACGGGTTAGTACTGAGAAAGAAATTCAAAAGTTTAAGCTGCGGATATCATAACATTCTGGAATCATAATACTTGAATAGATAGGAAATTTTGATAAAAAAAGGATGCTTTCAGGCATCCTTTTTATTTTGACAATGAATATATGGTATGTTACACTGAAACAGGATGAATACAAATGATGGGGTAATAGTCCCATTTTATAATAAGGGTGTAGAAATAGAATAAACAGAGGTGAGTACATTGGATAAGGCAGAATATCGTATGAGGTTAGATGAGATTACAAAGCTTGTGGATTCCCAGGACTATGAAGGAGCCCTGGAACTGGTCGATTCCATAGATTGGAAAAGAGTAAAGAGCGTCCGTACCTTATGTATGGTAGCGGAAATCTATGAGATTAACGGCGAGTTAGATCAAAGCATGAAGATATTGCAGTTGGCATATAAGAGATCTTCAGTAGGTAAGACAATCCTTTATCGTCAGGTTGAACTGGCATTGAAGATGGGCGCTTATGATGACGCAGTAAAGTATTATAATCAGTATTTAGAGACTGCTTCCAATGATACTTCGAAATATATTTTAAAATATAAAATTTACCGGGCGCAGAATGCACCTCTGGATGACCAGATTGCGATTTTGGAGGAATACAAAGACCGCGAGTATACAGAACGCTGGGTATATGAACTTGCCCGTTTATATCATAAAGCCGGTAAAAAGAATAAGTGTGTGGAAACCTGTGATGATCTGATCCTGTGGTTTGGTGAGGGAAAATACGTGACGAAAGCCATGGAGATGAAGATGGTTTATACTCCATTAACGGCGGCGCAGCAGGAGAAATACGATAAAACCAGAAAACCGGTAACCAGCAGTCGGATACAGACGGTAAAAATGCCGGAATTGAATACAGATATTCCTTCTGCACCTGATACGGATGAAAAGAGCGAAGCAGCTTCTGCACGCGGCAGCGTGACAGACCGGGAGCAGGAAGTTGCGGTAACGGAGGAACCACAGATTCAGCATGTGGATATAGAGGCTTTACAGGAACGGTTGAATAAGAGTTTTCAGGAAGTATTATCTGGATTTAACAGAACCAGAGTGGTAGATGCCTTTGAAGTCATGGGACGTTCCGTGAGTTCTGAGCCGCAAAAGGAAGCAATAGCCGAGGAAGATATCAGTAATTATCAGGTGACAGATCTGGAACCGGAACCGGAGGTGGCCGCACCGATTAAAGCGGATAAGGGAGTAGCTATTGCACATCGCATAGAGACGCCCAAAGCACCGAAAAAAGAAGAAGTACCTGTAGAAAAACCGGAAGATAAAGAAGCGGTCAGCATTCAGGAATTGGATTTGGAAGCGCTTTTTTCTGAAACTTCAAAAGCGCTGGCCGAGGCGGCAGGTGAAGCAGTCGGACAGGCCGTGGACCAGATGGAGACGGACGAACAGCCGGCGGAATCTGAAGAGGCAGCGGTGGCGTTCTCAGAACCGGTAGCGGATATTGCAAAGGCGAATGCGGATGCAGCAGTGAAGGAACAAGCAGATGAAGCGCCAATAGAAGAAGTGAAAGCGGCGGAAGAGCCAATAGAAGAAGCGGAAGCTGCAGAAGAGGCGGCGGAAG
>CAYRTA010000040.1:7799-16120 GCA_964427045.1 uncultured Hoministercoradaptatus sp.
AACCGATAGAAGAGACAGCAGCTGCAGAAGAGGCGGCGGAAGAACCGATAGAAGAAACGGAAGCTGCAGAAGAGGCGGCGGAAGAACCGATAGGAGAGACAGCAGCTGCAGAAGAGGCGGCGGAAGAACCGATAGAAGAGACAGCAGCTGCAGAAGAGGCGGCGGAAGAACCGATAGAAGAGACAGCAGTGGCAGAAGAAACGGAAGCTGCAGAAGAACCGATAGAAGAGATGGCAGCGGCAGAAACAAAACCAGAAGGGTCAGATATTGAAGAAGCTGAGGAACCTGCTATTCATCTGGTGATCGAGGAGCCGGAGGTTGTGGAAGAAGCTGCGGATGTGGAGCAGTTGATTGAGGCGGTTTCTGCGGAGACGGAAGCTGTAGATGACGCAGATGCAGATATAGCTATGGCGGCATTTGAAGCATCTTTGGCGGCATTGGACTTTGGAGAAGCAAAGGAGGAAAGCTCCGATGATACGATGGTGATTCCGCAGATTGTTCTTCCTGGAGACGAAGAAGATGAGGCAGAAGCATCATCTAAAGAAGCTGCCGATGAATCGGATGCCGAAGAGACAGCAGCTGAAGAAACGGTTGAAGAGGCGGCGGAAAACGATTCTGTACCGGAGAAATGGGAAATTGTTCCTGAGATAGATGAGGAAGAACCGGAGAATAAATCCGAATCCGATAAAGCGGCTGAAAAAGAAGCGGAAAAAGAAACCGAAATAGAAACCGAAATAGAACAAAAGGAAGCCAGAATGGAATCGGGAAAAGAGCCGGAGGAGGAAACGTTCGATCCTTTGCTGGATTTGGATATTATTCAGCAATTGGAGCGCGAGCATGAAGCAGAACGGGAAAAGATGGTGACTCCTGAGCCGGAAACTCCGGAAGAGAAGCGGTATCGTATTTTGAATGCTACCAAGCCGGAGCATTTAACAAATGAGCAGAAAAACCTGTTTTCTTACTTTGCGAAAGTCCCGGGTATGGATGAACAGATTCTGAACGCTATTAACGGTGCATATCAGTATGCAGGAGAGAAAACCTCCCGTCGTGGTAATATCGCCATCATGGGCAGCCATGGTACGGGAAAAACCCGCCTGAGCGAGGGCCTGATTAAGGCGATCTGTAAGCAGTTTGGTCTGGAAGCTGTAAAATATGCAAATCTGGATGCCTCCGATATGAATCAGAGAGATCCGGCTACGGTTATTGGTAAGATGGCAGGCGGATTTTTGCTGATTGAGAGAGCCAGCTTCATGAATGCTGAGACGGTCCAGAAGTTGTCACAGGCTATGGATTTCCGTACGGATAGTATGATTTTGCTGATTGAGGATGATAAAGCAAATATGAGGAAGTTCCTTGCGGATAATCCTGAGTTTGCGAAGAAATTTGAAACCGTGATTTCCATTCCGGTATTTACCAATGATGAGTTGGTTACTTTTGCCAGAACCTATGCGAAGGAGAATGGTTACCGCATGGATGAAATGGGTGTTTTGGCATTGTATACATTGATTGGAAATAACCAGAGGGCCGATGAGCCGATCACCATTGGCAAAGTAAAGGAAATGGTTGACGGAGCCATTGCCAGGGCAAACAGTTCCCGTCTGGGAATACGTTTATCAAAACGCCGTACAGACGAGGATGGAAGAATCTTATTGTATGAGAAAGACTTTGATATGTAACTATGAGTGATAAAAAGAAACCTTATCTGGGGGAACCGCAGGCCACAATTGCGGTCTTGAACAAGTATCAATTTACGTTTCAAAAAAAGTTTGGACAAAATTTTTTGATTGATCCGCATGTGTTGGATAAAATTATCCGGGCTGCACAAATTACGGAAGATGATTTTGTTCTGGAAATAGGACCGGGAATTGGCACAATGACACAGTATTTGGCCTGCGCTGCCAGAGCGGTATGCGCGGTGGAGATTGATAAGAGTCTGATTCCGGTATTGGAGGATACGCTGCAGGATTATGACAACGTGATGGTGCTGAATGAAGATATCCTGAAGGTGGATATTGGAATGTTGGCAGAACGTTACAATCAGGGCCGTCCCATTAAGGTGGTTGCTAACCTTCCCTACTATATTACCACGCCGATTATCATGGGATTGTTTGAAAACCAGATTCCATTGGATTCCATTACTGTTATGGTACAGCGGGAGGTGGCAGAGCGTATGCAGGTGGGGCCGGGTTCTAAGGATTACGGAGCATTATCGCTGGCGGTCCAATATTATGCCACTCCATATATTGCGGCATATGTGCCGCCGAATTGCTTTATTCCGCGCCCGAAGGTAGGCAGTGCGGTGATTCGGCTGACCAGACATACAGAGCCCCCGGTTCAGGTGGCGGATGAAAAATTGTTGTTTCGTATTATCCGCGCATCTTTTAACCAGAGAAGAAAAACGTTAGTAAATGGCCTGAAAAATTGTGAAGAACTTCCTTATGACCGGGATACGATTGAAGCAGCTATTACAGCCTGTGGCTATCCGCTGACGGTGCGGGGAGAAGCGCTGACCTTGGATGAATTTGCCAGACTGGCCAATGAGTTATCCGCTGTTCAAAAATGATCACATCAGCGGATCGCTAAAATTTGTAATAACACGGATTGGCAGGGCGGCAGACATTTCATTACAATTATAATTTGGAAATTAAAAAGAGCGTTGACCAAAGTGAGGAGTTTTGGTCAGCGCTCTTTATATTAAAGGAAGGAGAACCGATATTGCTATCGGCATATGAAAAAGAAAAGTTATAAGATAACTTATTAAATTATCTTATGATGATAGTATACGGAAAAAATGTGAGAAAATCGTGATTAATATGTAAAGAAATTGTGAAGGTTTCGCAAACGAAGTTCAAAATTAGGTTACTGTTCGCTGATTCCGCGAAGTGTTTTCATGCACGCGTGCATGAAAATCCCGGGAAATACAACGCACGAAATTATGTAGTATGCGTAATTTCTGTGCATTGCGAAGCATGTTACCGGGAACAGAGTGAACGGTAACAAAATTAGACTGTAGCCGGCCGGATACCCCCAGGCGGTCATTGAATTTTATGATAAAATTTCGTATAATAGACCATGTAAATAGAAGCAGGCGGTCTATTTGCGGGCCGTGGGAAACAATACGATGATTGATAAGGGAGTTAAGTATGAAATTTAGAAAAAATAAGTGGATGACCATGTTGTTGGCAGCGTTGTTGCTGTTTGGAACCTTTGGAAAAGCCAATCAGGTAGAGGCAGACGAAGTAGACGCGCCTTATCTGGCACTGGGAGCAGATTTGACAGAGGATGAGAAAAATACGGTGTTAAATTTGTTAGGTGTGGATCCGGCAAATTTGGATCAGTATATGGTGGTGACCATCACCAATGCGGATGAACATGCATATCTGGATTCTTATCTGGATTCTGGTGTGATCGGAACGAGGGCCCTTTCGTCCGTCGTTGTAGAAAAGAAAGAAGAAGGAACAGGTATTCAGGTAAAAACCAGCAATATTACATACTGTACCACAGGTATGTATCAGAATGCGCTTGCCACTGCCGGTCTTGCAGATGCGGAGATCCGCGTGGCAGGCCCCTTTAATATTTCCGGTACGGCGGCTTTGGTAGGAGCCATGAAGGCATATGGTGAGATGACTGGCCAGACCATCAGCGCAGACAATGCGGATGCGGCAACGGAAGAGTTGGTTACAACCAGTGAGCTGGGAGAAACCATCGGAGACCAGGATAAAGCGGAAGCATTGATTGGTGCGGTGAAGGATGCAGTTGTATCCGCGGATGTTACTGATCCGGAAGAGATAGAGACTATTATTGCTGATACGGCAGATGAATTAAATATTCAGCTTTCTGACAGTGATAAGGCGAAAATCCGGCAGTTGATGGAGAAAATCAGTACCCTGGATCTGGATGTAAATTCCCTGAAGGCACAGGCAAAAGATTTGTATGAGAAAATGGAGAATATGGGATTGGATATCAGCGAGGAGGATGTTCAGGGATTCTTTGCTGCGGTGATAGCCTGGCTCAAGCGCATTTGGGAAATGATAAAAGGCTGGTTTGGCTTATAAGTGAAGGGGGGAATTTGGTACAATAGGGAATATATGTAAAATTACTATAAATGAAATAATTTTAAGACACGAGGGAAATAAATATGCACAATAAATGCAGGTAAAAATTGTTAAAATTGTGAGAAATACACATTGGTTCATGATAAATTCAAAATTCATTCACAAAATGTTCATAATATAGTGATATGGTATATACAGTTCCGAAAGGAATGTATGGTGTGTATTGTAATGGGTTCATTACACATAAAATTTTTTCATAATAATACCCCGGGTGTCGCGAGATATCCGGGGACTCCTCATTTATAGAGTTATATAGATATTCACCCGAGTGTATTTAAAAATGAAAGATACGTTTCATTTCTTCTTCTACATGGTTTCCATAAGGCATCTCCCTTAATTCGGAAGAATCTTATAAAGGAAAGGATGTGAGATTATGCTCGACGTAACAGATTTGACAGAAGAATTCAAAGCATCTCAGAAAATCCTGAACGCATTAGGGGATGAAAACAGGCAGCAGTTGATTTTAGAAATCCTGAAAATGGAAAAGGGTGAAGGCGTACGTGTAGGACAGATAGCTGAAGTGACGCATATGTCCCGGCCTGCAGTATCACACCATGTCCAGATCTTGAAAGAGGCAGGGCTGGTTATGATGAGACGGGAAGGTACACGAAATTATTATTATTTTGATGCGGAGACGAAGGCAATGGATCAGTTGCTAACCACACTTATGCACGCGAAGGAACGAATGCGGGAAGTATCCGACAGAGGTGTCAAAAAGATCAAATAAGCAAGATCTTATATGGAACTCTTTGGAAGTAAGAAAATGAATAATTGGAATGGTAGGAAATCTGGAAACAGGTTTCCTACTTTTTTTAGTTTTAACATGTTCTTTATGTTAGTAAGATTTTGGATTTTACAAAGCGCTGGTAAGATCATAATTGTTCTACGGAAGAGATAGATAGTAAATGAAAACGTGTATGTAGAACAAAAATGAAGGAAAAGAGGATAAGGTTATGAAAAGTAAACTTGTAAAATGGTTAGGAATAGTATGTGCCTGCGCCATGTTGATGGGAAGTATGGCAGCTTGTGGGAATTCAGCGGAATCTACGACATCCACAAAGGATGGAGCAGAGGCCGGAGCTGGTACGGCCGGCACAGAGAATGGGGCAGAAACCGGGGCTGATACGGCGGACACAGAGGGTGCAGCTGATACGAAGGATTTGAGCGGCAGCATCACAATGGCCGGAAGCACCTCTATGGAGAAGGTGGCCAATGCTCTGGCTGAAAGCTTTATGGAAAAATACCCGAATGTGACGGTAACCGCCGAATTTATCGGTTCGGGTGCAGGACTTGAATCTCTGGCAGCAGGCAGCGTGGATATTGGTAATGCGTCCCGGGCGCTGAGCGATTCGGAGTTTGCCACCGGCGCGACAGAAAATATCATTGCTATTGATGGTATCGGCGTGATTACCGATACGGCTAATACAATTGAAGATTTGACTTCCGAGGACCTGGCAGCCATCTATAAAGGTGAGATCACAAACTGGAGCGATCTGGGCGGCGCGGATGAGAACATCGTAGTGATCGGACGTGAGGCCGGTTCTGGTACCAGAGATGCCTTCGAAGAATTACTGGATATAAAGGATGCCTGCAGCTATGCGCAGGAACTTGACAGTACCGGAGCCGTACTGGCCAAAGTGGCAGCCACCCCGGGTGCTGTCGGTTATGTGTCTCTGGATGTGGTAGATGATACGGTGAGCCTGGTGAGTGTGGACGGAGTAGAAGCTTCTGAGGATAATATTTTAAATGGTAATTATCTGCTGTCCCGTCCGTTTGTAATGGCTACTATGGGAACCATTAGTGAGCAAAGTGAATTGGTTCAGGCGTGGTTTGCTTACATCAATTCTGAAGAAGGTCAGCAGGTAATTGCGGGCCAGGGCCTGTTTCTTCCAAACTAAGAGGATTTTCAAATGCAAAATGTAAAAATAGAAAAAAGCAATACCAGTATTCTGGCAGGGAGTAAAGCAAAATCCCTGTCAGAAGGAATTGCCAAATATCTGTTTCTGGTTTTTGGTATAATTGCTATTCTGATTGTATGTTCCATTACTTTTTACATGATTCTAAAGGGTATGCCGGCCCTGAAGTTAGTGGGACCACTGGAACTGTTGTTTGGAACTTTGTGGCAGCCCACCGCAGCAGACCCATCCTACGGAATTCTGTATATCATACTGACGTCTCTGGTGGGTACCGCCTTCGCCATTTTACTGGGTGTACCGGTGGGACTTCTAACTGCTGTATTCCTGACCGAGATATCGGAAAAGCATTTGTCTGCCATAGTACAGCCTGCGGTAGAGCTGCTGGCGGCAATTCCTTCCGTTATCTATGGACTTTTGGGGATGATGATCTTAAATCCGCTGATGTTTAAGCTGGAAAAGGCTGTATTTGCCGGTTCGGCCGCACATCAGTATACGGGCGGGGCTAATCTGCTGTCAGCCATTATTGTGCTGGCGATTATGATCCTTCCCACAGTTATCAATATGAGTGTATCGGCGCTTCGTGCGGTTCCGATGTCTTTTCGCAGCGCCTCCTATGCCATGGGAGCCACAAAGATACAAACGATTTTCAAAGTGACGATACCGGCGGCAAAGTCGGGTATTATTACCGGCATCGTTTTAGGTATTGGGCGGGCTCTTGGCGAAGCAATGGCAATTAATATGGTGGCGGGTGGCTCGGTAAATCTGCCGCTGCCGTTCAATTCCGTTCGTTTCCTGACGACACAGCTTGTCAGTGAGATGAGTTATGCCGAGGGCGTCCATCGACAGGTGTTATTTACGGTCGGATTGGTATTGTTTGTGTTTATTATGATCATCAACCTGATTTTGATGGTACTGGGCAGGAAAGGAAATAAACATGAGTAAGGAAAGTATCGTTGGTAAAAGAAAACGTCCGTCAGATCTGATTCTGTATGGAATCATCTATCTGTGTGCTGCTTTTTCTGTTTTGCTTTTGCTGGGTATCATTTTCTATGTATTGACAAAAGGCGTACACACAATTAATATCGGCTTTTTGACCAATGTAACCTCCGTGCTGCGGGGAACGGTAGGTATTGCCGGAAATATAGTCAATACCCTGTATATCATTGTGATTACTATGGTAATCGCGACGCCGTTAGGTGTGGGCGCAGCCATTTACCTGAATGAATATGCAAAGCCTGGCCGGCTGGTTACGCTGATTAAATTTGCCACGGAGACGTTAGCCGGAATTCCTTCCATTATCTTTGGTTTGTTTGGATTTATGTTTTTTAAGCAGACTTTAAATCTGGGCTATTGTTTGCTGACCGGTTCACTGACCATGGTGCTGATGGTTTTGCCACTGGTTACAAGAAATACCCAGGAGGCACTGAAAACTGTGCCGGACAGTTACCGCAGCGGAGCCATTGGACTGGGTACCGGAAAATGGCATATGATTCGTACGATTTTGCTTCCTTCGGCCATGCCGGGCATTATAACAGGTGTGATTTTGGCCATCGGCCGCATCGTGGGCGAGTCCGCCGCGCTGGTATTTACGGCGGGAAGCGCTTATATACTGCCAAAGGGAATCTCCGATATCTTCTCAAAGATGTTGAATTCCGGGGGTACGCTGACGATACAATTGTATCTGAGCGCCCAGAAGGGTGAGTTTGATGTAGCATTTGGTATAGCGGTTGTGCTGCTGGTAATTGTATTGCTGATTAATCTGGCAACAAAAAGGCTGGCAAAACGATTTGATGTAAATAAAGAGGAATGACGAATGAATCAGAAAACGAAAATAGCAGTAAGTAATCTAAATCTCTATTATGGAGAGAATCATGCGCTGAAAGATGTAAGCATGAATATGAGAGAACATGCCATTACCGCTTTCATCGGCCCCTCCGGCTGTGGCAAATCTACGTTTCTAAAGACCTTAAACCGCATGAATGACCTGATTGATTGTGTGCGGATTGAAGGAAAAGTATTGTTGGATGAGGAAGATATTTACGGCGCAGGTGTCGATACGACGATTCTGCGAAAGAAGGTCGGCATGGTGTTCCAACAGCCAAACCCCTTCCCCATGAGTATCTATGATAATGTTGCATATGGCCCCCGGGTTCACGGCATCCGTGATAAGCATACGCTGGATCAGATCGTGGAAGAGAGTTTGCGAGGCGCAGCAATCTTTGACGAGGTGAAAGACCGGCTGAAAAAATCGGCGCTGGGACTTTCCGGCGGGCAGCAGCAGCGGCTATGT
>CAYRTA010000041.1:0-16011 GCA_964427045.1 uncultured Hoministercoradaptatus sp.
GATTTCCGCCGGAACCCAACGGATATCTTCATATTGGACATGCGAAATCCATTCTTTTGAACTATGGTCTGTCCCAACAATATCATGGAAAATTCAATCTTCGGTTTGACGATACCAACCCCACCAAAGAAAAAGTTGAGTTTGTGGAGTCCATCGAGGCCGATGTAAGATGGCTGGGAGCCGACTGGGAAAACCGGTTATTTTTCGCTTCCAACTACTTCGACCAGATGTATGAGGCAGCGGTAAAACTGATTAAAAAGGGAAAGGCTTTTGTCTGCGATCTGACAGCGGATGAAATCCGTGCTTACCGCGGTACTCTGACAGAGCCGGGAAAAAACAGTCCCTACCGGGATAGAAGTATCGAAGAAAATCTGGATTTATTTGAGCGCATGAAAAATGGTGAGTTCGAGGATGGAACCAGAGTACTTCGGGCGAAGATTGATATGGCTTCTCCTAATATTAATATGCGTGATCCGGTTATTTACCGTGTGGCGCATATGTCTCATCATAATACCGGTGATAAATGGTGCATCTATCCGATGTACGATTTTGCCCATCCCATTGAGGATGCCATCGAGGGAGTTACTCATTCCATCTGTACGCTGGAGTTTGAAGATCATCGTCCGCTATATGATTGGGTAGTAAGAGAACTGGAGTATCCTTTCCCGCCTAAACAGATTGAATTTGCCAAGCTGTATCTGACCAATGTGGTTACGGGAAAACGATATATCAAACGGCTGGTCGAGGAAGGGATTGTAGACGGCTGGGATGATCCGCGTCTGGTATCCATCGCGGCCCTTCGAAGAAGAGGATTTACACCGGAATCCATTAAGATGTTTGTGGATTTGTGCGGTATTTCCAAGGCCAACAGTTCGGTGGATTATGCCATGCTGGAATACTGTATTCGTGAGGATCTGAAACTGAAACGGTCCCGCGTTATGGCCGTTTTGGACCCGCTGAAATTAATTATCGACAATTACCCCGAAGGTCAGACCGAGGAATTGGAAGCGCCCAATAACATGGAAAATGAGGCTTTGGGCACCAGAATGATCCCATTTGGGAAAGAAATATACATTGAGCGGGAAGACTTTATGGTGGAACCGCCAAAGAAATATAAGAGATTATATCCGGGCAATGAGGTGCGTCTGATGAACGCATATCTGGTGACCTGTACCGGATATGACACAGATGAAACGGGTAAAGTGACTGCCGTTCATTGTACTTATGATCCGGAAACCAAAGGGGGCAATGCCCCGGATGGCCGTAAGGTACGCGGTACCATTCACTGGGTCAGCGCTTCGGATCATATCAAAGCAGAAGTCCGGCTGTATGAGAATATTATTGACGAATCCAAGGGCGTTTATAATGAAGACGGCTCTCTGAATCTGAATCCCAATTCACTGACCGTTTTGAAGGATTGTTATCTGGAACGCAGCTTAAAGGATGCAAAAGCATATGACAGCTTCCAGTTTGTCAGAAACGGTTTCTTCTGTGTGGACGCAAAGGATTCCAGTGCGGATGCTTTGGTTTTCAACCGGATTGTGTCACTGAAAAGTTCGTTTAAATTACCGAAAGCATAATAAAATCACAGATTAACAATACTGTAATCAGACTTAGCAGTTATAAGAATTGAATTGACAAACTCAAATGATTGATCTGACAATTTCATTAGAAGAACACGGCAAGCAGCCGATGTACGAACAGATTTACCAACATATCAGAAATGATATACAAAAAGCCCAGATCCCTGCCGGGGAGCGGCTGCCGTCTACCCGCAAACTGTCTGCCCATTTGGGGGTCAGCCGCAGTACGGTGGATTTGGCTTATGAGCAGCTTCTGGCAGAAGGTTATATTGTGGCTGTTCCCTATAAAGGCTATTATGCCTGTGAGATGGACAGCCTGTATCAGCAGCCGGCCCCTTTTCAAAGGCCGGCTGTTGAGGATACCAGACAGGAAAAAACGTATGATATTAACTTTGCCGTAAATGGTATAGCGAAAGATGGTTTTCCCTACCAGACCTGGAAAAAAATCTCAAAGAACGTATTGGCAGAGGATGACGGAACCTTGTTCCAATTGGGAGATCCCCAGGGAGAAGCTTCTCTGCGGCGGCAGATCGCCCATTACCTTTATTATGCCAGAGGAGTAAACTGTGATCTGGATCAGATTATTGTGGGGGCCGGAAATGATTATTTACTGATGCTTTTACATCTGATTCTGGGAATGGACTGGAAAATTGCCATGGACAATCCCACTTATATAAGTGCTTTCAAGGCTTTTGGAAAGATGGGATATGAGGTTTGTCCTCTGGAACCGGACGAATCCGGTATGAATCCCCAACTATTGGAAGAAAGCGGCGCAAATCTGGCCTATGTTATGCCCTCCCATCAATTTCCTCTGGGAAGTGTTATGCCTATCAAGCGGCGGCTTAAGCTTCTTTCCTGGGCGGCAGCAGGAGAAGGGGAACGGTTTTTAATTGAAGATGATTACGACAGTGAATTTCGTTATAAGGGGAAACCGATTCCCAGTCTGCAGGGCTATGATTCCCAGGATCATGTGATTTATCTGGGAACCTTTTCCAAATCCCTGGCTCCTGCCATCCGTATCAGCTATATGGTATTGCCCCGGCGTTTGCTTGGCCGTTACAGGGAGAGGGCCGGTAATTTTTCCGTGACCGTATCCCGGGTGGATCAAAAGATTCTGGAAAATTTCCTCGGCGGCGGATATTTTGAGCGCCATTTAAACCGAATGAGGGGCAGTTATCGGACAAAGCACGATTGTCTGCTGAGAGAAATGCGCCGCCTGCGGCATATATGCCGCGTAACAGGAGAAAATGCAGGTGTGCATGTGTTGGCGGAACTGCTGAACGGACTCTCAGAAGAGGAGGCAGTTTCCAGGGCAGCATCCGCAGGAGTGAAAGTATATGGTTTGTCGGAATACCGGATTGAACCTCTGAGACGGCATACGTGTCCGACCGTAGTTATGGGGTATGCCACATTGTCGGAGGAAGAAATTGTGGAGGGTGTCCGGCGTTTAGAACAGATATGGAAAGAAAAAGAGTGAGAACATCGTATGATACAGGATATTTTACCGTTACAATTAAATAATGCATATCAGGCACACAACGTATGCCGGAAGGATACTGTTTTGGCCTTTCAGAAGGACAGCGTTTATCTGAAGGAGCAAGATGGAATTTGCTTTCTTACCTATGGCGGGCTGCAGCAATATTGTATGGAGCAGGGCATTTCGGTTCCGGCTTGTCAGTATTTATTTTCCATTGGGGAGAAGAACTATTTTCTCGCTGATCTTGCGGACATGGAAATCCCGGAGTTCTCTTATCTGAGTTTGGAGACGGTCCGTGGACTTTATCCCAAAATACAGATTTTTGTGGCGGCCACAGGACTGCATTTGTATAATTGGTACCGGGACAACCGGTTTTGTGGACGCTGCGGTAAAAAAATGGTCCATAGTGACCGTTTGCGGGCCATGCAGTGCAGGGCGTGCGGCAACCTGGTATTTCCTAAAATTTCCCCGGCCGTTATCGTAGCGGTAACCCATGGGGAGCAGATTTTACTGACCAAGTATGCCACCGGAAAAGGGTACCGGCGCTATGCGCTTGTGGCCGGATTTACGGAGATCGGCGAGACAGCAGAAGAGACGGTCAGGCGGGAGGTTATGGAAGAGGTTGGTCTGAAGGTAAAGAATATCCGTTATTATAAGACACAGCCCTGGGGCTTTGCCAGCGATCTGCTGCTGGGATTTTTCTGTGAACTGGATGGTTCCCCTGAGATTCATATGGACCGGGAAGAATTATCAGTGGCCCAGTGGATACCTTATTGGGAGGTGCCCGATGACGAGCGGGGATTAAGCCTTACGGCAGAGATGATGCAGGTATTTAAAAATTATCATATGAAACGCATAAGAAAAAATCCCCCGAAAGCTTATAAATAAGCTCTCGGAGGATTTAAAGGGGAGGATAAGTATTTCTCTCATCTTACGTTTATCAGCCGAAGGGGGATTCGACTGATATCTATAGTATTACCGGGAATTTAATTTCTATACATAAAGAATCAGGAGGTTTTTATGCCAACCACATTTACGCATGATTGTTTTGGAAAAGATGTGTTCAAAAATCTGTCCCCGCGGCTGAGAAATACCATCCGTCAGGGCAGGGATGTTTATCGCATTGGTTTGCATGGCCCGGATATTTTTTTCTATTATAAGCCGCTTCATAAAAACAAAGTGAACCAGATCGGCCGCAGGATGCACTGGGAGAATGCAAATCTCTTTTTTGAGAAGGCGATTCGTCTGTTCAAAGAAAAACCATCCCAACCGCTGGCTTCTTATTTGCTGGGGTTTGCCTGCCATTTTATGCTGGACAGTACTTGTCATGGTTATATCGGTGCTTTTGAGAAACAGACAGGCAGTTCCCATGCATTAATCGAAGAGGAACTGGACCGTTATTATATGGTACGAGAGCACAAAAAGCCATTGTCCTATTTGCCGGCCATTGTTCTTTGTCCTACCAGAGAAAACTGTGAAATCATCGCCCAGGTATTTCCCCAGGTGGCAGTGTCCGATATTCAGCATGCGGTACGGTGGCAGAAGCGGTTCGACTGGCTTTTGACCTGCAAAAATCCAATAAAGAAAACGATTGTGCTGGAGGGTATGAAAGTTCTGGGATGCTATGATTCGCTGGAAGGACAAGTTATGAGAGCACAGGTAAATCCAGTCTGCCGGGAATCTACGGCCATATTGGCGGATTTGTATGAACAGGCGGTGGCGGAAACGCCGGATATTCTGGAAAATCTGTATGATTGTCTGTATGGCGATGCTGTTTTATCGAAACGTTTTTACCGAAATTTTGAGTAATCAGCCGGAATAGTTATGGAATAGACCAGTAGGTCGTCTTTTTTACTTGAAAAACCGGAGGGTTTCGTTTATACTTATATGAGTTTAGACCGCTGGCTGCAACGGGAATTATGAAGAATGAAAGGAAAGTACAGTATGCTTTTATTAAAAAAATGGCGTGATATTGCCTATAATCAGCAGGAAGACAGGGAGAAACTGAGACGATTCTGGAATGCTTATTTTTCCATTGAGAAGAGAATTTACGAAGAACTTTTGACGAATCCGGATGAAGTGGTTCGCGGTACGGTTCAGGAACTGGCAGATAAATTTGAGGTTGATGTCCTGACTATGACCGGATTTCTGGACGGTATTAATGACAGTCTGATTGTTAAAAATCCATTGGAAGAGCTGGAAGAGGACTCTCAGGTTAATCTTGGTTTTGATAAAGAACTGTTGTATAAAAACATGGTGGATGCCAAAGCAGATTGGCTGTATGAACTGCCCCAGTGGGATGCCATCTTTACTCCGGAGAAGAGAAAAGAGCTTTATGTGGAGCAGAAAAAATCCGGCACCATCATAAAAGGAGCTAAGATTGGAAGAAACGATCCGTGTCCCTGCGGAAGCGGAAAGAAGTATAAAAAGTGCTGCGGTAGATAAGCCGCTTTAAAATGATAAGAATCGTCGGCAATATAGTTTCATGATATTGCCGGCGGTTCTTTTTTCTTAAGATTTTTTAAAGATCCCTTAAGTATTTTGGAGGCTGATTGACAGGTGTTTTATAATTGATTAGCATGAGTGTATTAAATAAAATAGTACACTTATTAGGGCCAAGGGAAAGGAGGTAAATGGTTTGATTCTTATTGATTATCAGAATCGAAGGCCTATTTATGAGCAGATTGTGGAACGCTTTCAGTTTTTAATTTTAAAAGGCGTTCTGAAAACCAATGAGCAAATGCCATCTGTTCGGAAACTGGCCGTAGAATTGTCAATTAATCCCAATACGATTCAAAAAGCGTATAGTATTTTAGAACAGCAGGGTTATATCTATTCGGTTAAGGGAAGAGGAAACTATGTGTCCGATAAGGCTTCATTGTTGTGTGAAAAACAAAACATTTTCTGGGAAGATTTGCACAGGGTAATTCGAAGGGGAAGAACGTTGGGAATTACTATGGAGATGTTTGCCGAAAGGGCGGATACATTTTGGAAGGAGGAAGTGTATGATTGAGATAAAGGGGATTCATAAGTGTTTCGGTTCCATCGAAGCGGTTGCGTCTGTTACGGGACAGATTCAAAATGGCAGCGTATTCGGATTGGTGGGAACGAACGGAGCCGGAAAAAGTACCTGTCTTAGAATGATCGCGGGCGTAATGAAACCGGATGCAGGACAGATTCTGGTGGATGGAGAGGATATCTATGAAAATGAGAAAGTAAAACAGCATATTTTCTTTATTTCTGACGATCCTTATTATTTTCCCAATGCCACACCGGTCGAAATGATGAACTATTATCGTATGTTTTACCCTAATTATGATGCGGGGCGCTTTATGGATATGATGAATAAATTTGGATTGGATACAAAACGCCGGATCAATACTTATTCCAAGGGGATGAAGCGTCAGCTCTCAGTCATCCTGGGCATCTGCGCCAATACCCGTTATATGTTATGTGACGAGACCTTCGACGGCCTGGATCCTGTGATGCGTCAGGGCGTAAAGTCCATTTTTGCCATAGAAATCATGAACCGGGATTTCACACCGGTAATTGCTTCTCACAGCCTGCGGGAGCTGGAGGATATCTGCGATTATGTGGGATTGCTTCATAAGGGCGGTATTCTCCTGTCAAGAGACCTGGGTGATTTGAAAGATAATATTCATAAGGTGCAGTGTGTGGTAGGACCGGAACAGAAAATGGAACTTTTAAAAGAACTGGATGTGACCCAGTTTGAAGAACGGGGCAGCCTGCTGACTTTAACAACCAGGGGCAGCCGGGATGAAATTTTGGAGACAATACGGCAGAAGGAACCTCTGTTTTGTGAGGTGCTGCCGTTGACTTTGGAAGAAATATTTATCAGCGAAACGGAGGTGGCAGGATATGACATCAAGAGTCTCCTTTTATAAACTGACAAAACAGGCACTTCGGCAGCGTCTCTGGTATGGCGCCCTGCTGTTTTTGGGGTTTTTCATTTGCTTCCCTCTTGCTGCGCTGATGTCATTTAACAGCAGGAAGGATCTGCTAGGATGGGGCTATAACGCCGAAGAAATGAAACAAATCTATCTGGAATTCCAGCGCTTTGTGGGCGGCTCCAATTATGTCATAGTGATACTGGCGGCGGGGGCTGCGCTTTTAGGCGCATGGTCAGGTCTAAGCTGGCTTCATTCCCGCAGGAAAATGGATATGCTGGGAAGCTTGCCGGTACGCCGGGAAAAACTGTATTTATCTGAAACAGTGGCTTCGGTTCTATTATATGTAATTCCTTATGCGGTAAATCTGCTGCTGGCCCTTTTGGTGGGTGTTACCCGGGGAATTTTGACCGGAAAGGCAGTCACTTATGCGCTGTTTGGCCTGCTGACCTGTCTGCTTTTCTATCTGGCGATTTATGCGGTGGCTTCGACTGCCATGCTGCTTACGGGAAAAATACTGACCGGCATCCTGGGAACCGCGGTATTATTATGCATTGCTCCGGCTATTGGATTTCTGGTTTCATCGCTGCCTGGATTTTTAGAGACTTATGTGGAAGATTTTAATTATACGTATTCCTGGATCAGTTATCTGTCCCCGTTGGGCAGCTTTCTGCATTTGACCGATCAGTATTGTCAGTTACTTAATGCGTCGGCCAATTCACCGTCATTCCTTGGGCCGCTTTTGGATGGTTTGGCATTTATGGTTGTATTTTTTGGGATTTCCATATGGCTGGTGCGCATCCGCCCGTCAGAAGGCGCCGAGCACTCCATGGTATTTCCCAAAACAGAAGGTGTTTTTAAAGCCATCATGCTCTATCCGCTGGTTATCGGCGGCGGCTGCTTCTTCATATCTTTTACAATGGGCGGCGGAAGTACAACTTTCTGGCTGTGGTTTGGCGTTGTTTTCGTGGCCATTGTGAGCAGTATTCTCATTGAAGTGATCTACCATTTTGACCGGAAACGATTGCTGGCACATAATGGATGGACCATAGCCGGTATTGCCGCCGCGGCTGTTACACTTATTATTTTCGTCTATGATCTTACCGGATACGACACCTGGATGCCGGATGTTAATGATGTGAAGAGTGTGGCAGTCTTAGATTCCCCGTATTCTGGTGAATACCCGGATGGCTCTGCGGGTAAGATTGATTTTATGCTGAAGAATATGGATGGATTATATGATGAGGCAATCTTTGATCTGGCGCAGGAAGGCATTGAAAATGTGAAAAACGGCGGGGAAGATTATGCAAATACAACCTACGTAGTAGTGTTCTATAAGATGAAGAATGGGACAACGAAAATGAGGGGATATTATGTATCTGCAAAACATTATCAGGAAATTTTAAACCGTCAGATGCAATGTCTTATCTTCCGGCAGGCGCAGTTCCCGATATTACTGGCATCCAGCGATCAAGTTGAGAGCGTAAGTTTCAGCCGCTATGGTTATTATGAATCTCTGGATAGTTTATCCCATAATGATATGGAAGAACTGGTTAGCCGCTATCAGCAGGATTTAATGGAACTTTCCTGGGAGGAAATCAGTGAGACGGGCGGAATGTCCATGGAAGTTTACTTGAAGAACTCATATTACTATATTGGCGATTATCCTGTTAATGAGCATTTTACCCATACGGTGGAGTTTCTGGAAGAGAAGGGACTCAATTTGCTGGATACTGACATCAGCGATCTGGACGTTACCCGCATCGTACTGTATCAGGATATCTATGATGAGGATTCGGGAGAATGGGTATCTACGTCAAGTACGACGCTGGATGATCCGGAAGAGATAGCCGAAGCGCTGGAGGGACTGGTCGAAACATATTACTATGGTTTTGAAACTGAAGATCCGGTAGATTTCAGTGTCTATGCGGAAGTGAATTATGTGGACAAAGATCATAATCCGAATACGTTTGTCGGATATTATTTAGAAGGAATGGTACCTGATATCATTACCCGGTAAAGAGATCAAAAGTGGATAGCATTTGCTTTTTCTTCTTAGCTAGTGTAAAATGTGACGCAGTAAATAGTAGTGGGAGGCCATTATGGGTTTTGCTGTTGTTACATTGAAAAAGGGTGAAGGGCGTACGCTGAAGGCAGGCGGCGCCTGGGTATTTGATAATGAAATTGCCAGTATTACAGGAAGCTTTGAGAATGGAGAAATCGTGCTGGTCCATGATTTTGACGGATATCCTATGGGAAGAGGTTTCATCAATCAACACTCGAAGATACGGATTCGTATGATGACGAGAAATATCCACCAGGAGATTGATGAAGCCTTTCTTCGGATGCGGGTAAAGGCAGCCTGGGAGTATCGGAAAAAAACGGTGGATACGGAAAGCTGCCGGGTGATTTTCGGGGAAGCGGATTTTCTTCCTGGTCTGGTTGTGGACAAGTTTTCCGATGTACTGGTGGTGCAGTCGCTGGCTCTTGGCATAGACCGGATGAAGGAGACCATTTTGCGGCTTTTGAAAGAAGTGATGGCGGAAGATGGCGTTTTGATTCGGGGCGTCTACGAAAGAAGCGATGCCAAAGTCCGTAAGCAGGAAGGGATGGAGCCTTTCAAAGGATTTATAGGGGATTCTTTTGACACGCTGGTAGAAATCACGGAAAATGGCGTGAAATACCAGGTGGATGTCAGAGAAGGACAAAAGACCGGCTTCTTTTTGGACCAGAAATATAACCGGCAGTCCATAAAACGGCTCTGTAAGGATGCAAAAGTGTTAGATTGTTTTACGCATACGGGCTCTTTCGCGCTGAATGCCGGCGCCGCCGGAGCCAGAGAAGTCCTTGGCGTGGATGCCTCCCAGCTGGGAGTTGATCAGGCCGTGGCGAATGCAAAGCTAAACGGACTGGAGGATAAGGTCCGGTTTATATGTGCCGACGTTTTTGATTTGCTTCCAAAGCTGGAAGAGCAGGGTGAGAAATATGATGTGGTCATTTTGGATCCGCCGGCATTCACCAAATCCCGCAGTTCTGTCAAAAATGCCGTCAAGGGTTACCGGGAGATCAATCTTCGCGGGATGAAGCTTGTAAAGGACGGCGGCTATCTGGCTACCTGTTCCTGTTCTCATTTTATGACGTATGAGTTATTTACCCAGACAATCGGACAGGCTGCGAGAAATGTGCATAAGCGGCTTCGTCAGGTGGAATTTCGTACACAGGCGCCAGATCATCCGATTTTGTGGGCGGCGGATGAAAGCTATTATCTTAAATTCTATATTTTTCAGGTATGTGACGAAAAATAATGATCAGTATAATAACATACCATTTTTAGAAAATGTGAATTTGGCACTGTTCAACGGAGGTAATATTGTTGTAATATGGTATCTGTATGACTATGTGTCATAAAATGAAAAATAGCGCAGGAGAGATAGTATGGCTTGGTATAAAGAATCAGTTTTTTATCATATTTATCCGTTGGGATTAACGGGAGCACCGAAACAAAATACTTATGGAAGCGTAGAGCATCGGCTGAATACGTTGGTCCCATGGATTGCTCATATACGAAAGATTGGATGTAATGCTCTTTATATTGGTCCGCTTTTTGAGTCTGTTGGCCATGGGTATGAGACCACAGATTACAAAAAGGTAGATAGCCGTCTGGGAACAAATGAAGATTTGGCTGCTTTTGTGGCGGAATGTCACAGACAGGGTATCCGGGTGATTTTGGATGGTGTGTTTAATCATACAGGACGGGATTTTTTTGCTTTTCAGGACATTATAAGAAACCGGGAGCAGTCGCCTTATAAGGACTGGTATTGTAACGTGAATTTCTGGGGAAATACGGAATATAATGATGGTTTTTCCTATGATAACTGGGGCGGTTATAATCTGCTGGCAAAGCTGAATCAGAGAAATCCCGATGTGCAGAACTATATCTGTGATGTAATCCGCTTCTGGGTGCGGGAATTCGATATCGATGGTATTCGTCTGGATGCGGCGGATGTGCTGGATTTTGATTTTATGCGGCGGCTTCGTCAGGTGGCCAACAGTGTGAAGGAAGATTTCTGGCTGATGGGAGAGGTGATTCATGGCGAGTATTCCCGCTGGGTAAATGCGGAGACACTACATGCAGTTACTAATTATCATCTGCATAAGGCCCTGTATTCCGGCCACAACGATCATAACTACTTTGAGATTGCCCATACAGTGAAACGGCTCTATGATATGGGCCAGAATCGTCCGGATGGCTTATCCCTGTATAATTTTGTGGATAACCATGATGTGGAGCGAATCTATACGAAACTGAGAAATAAAGCCCATTTTGTTCCTGTTCATATATTGCTCTATACTTTGCCGGGAGTTCCCTCGATCTATTATGGCTCCGAATTTGGAATCGAAGGAAGAAAAGAGCGCGGTTCCGATGATTCTCTGCGGCCTGCCCTTTCTCTCGACACGTATGAGGATGCAGTGAACCAGAATTGGTGTACCCGGTTAATTGCCAGACTGGGAAAGGCCCGCCAGCAGATTAAGGCTTTGTCCTACGGTGATTATAAGGAACTGCTTTTGACAACGCAGCATTATGCATTTGCAAGAAATTTTGAAGGACAATCCGTAGTCGTTACGGTTAATAATGGAGATGAAAACTGCACCATGAATTTGCCGGTTTGCGGAGCGGATTCCTATGTGGGTGTGCTGTCCGGGCAAAGTGCCGCGGTTTCCAACGGATGGATACAGGTAGAAGCTGCGCGGAATGCAGGAGAAATCTGGGTACCGGAAGGAATGGTATCCGTTTCCGAATCACCAAAGCAGAAAGAAACGGAAAAGGCGGCGGCCGAACCTGCGAAGCCGAAGGGGCGGCCGGAAACAGAGGCCCCGGAAACAGAGGCCCCGGAAACAGAGGCCCCGGAAACAAAAGCCCCGGAAGCAAAGATTCCGGAAATAAAGGCTCCGGAAACAAAGGCCCCTGTAATAGAGGAACCACAGTTGGGTAAGATTACGGTTCCGGAAAATAAATCTTATGAGGAAATGAGTATTGAAGAACTGCAGCAGGTTATTTATGAAAAGATGAAGAAAAATGGACCTGTTACGGATCGGATGCGCCGGGATATTCAGGAAAATGTGTATCATGATTCTCTGATTAACTGGGCCAGAAGCTTTGATAGATAACATGGGAGGTGCCAGGTAGGTATGAAAAAAACATTGATTGTTGTGGATATGCAGAATGATTTTATTTACGGACCATTGGGAAACGCAGATGCGAGAGCCATTATTGGAAAAGTGAAAAATAAAATAGACGCTTACCAAGCGGCCGGGGACGAGATTATTTTTACCAGAGACACTCATCAGCCGGATTATCTAAAGACCAATGAGGGAAAACATCTGCCGGTAGAACATTGCTTTGAGGGCACGGAAGGCTGGCAGGTATTAAGTGAACTGCAGGTACCGGGCGCCATCTATGTGGATAAGAAAAATTTTGGTTATCCGGATTGGAAAAAATATAATTTGGAAGAGGTGGAATTGGTTGGCATCTACTCTGATATCTGCGTAGTATCGAATGCGCTGATTCTTAAAGCCCTTTATCCGGAGATCAGGATCAGCCTGGATGCGAGCTGCTGTGCCGGCGTAACGCCTGAAAGTCATCAGGCGGCGCTTCTTACCATGAAAATGTGCCAGGTTGAAGTCTGTACGCCGGATGAAAACATATAAAGGAACGCTGAAAAAATAATAAATTCTTAAGGGTATTTTCGTGAAAATGGAAATACCCTTTTCTTGTTATTTCCCGTAGGCTATGGTAAACTGTAAAAGGATTTTGTGTCGAAAAACATATTTTAGGGCTAAATGAGGAAATCGTGATGGAAAAATGGATGGTTTCTGCCAAACGTGCGGATTTTGGAAAGATTGCGCAGACTTTTGGTATTGATCAGGTGACGGCGCGTCTGATCCGCAACCGAAATATTGTGGGGGATGCGGCTATTGAACGTTATCTGCATGGAGACCGGAGTCATCTGTATGATCCCTGGCAATTGAAGGATATGAATCAGATTGTGGGCATTCTGAAGGACAAGATCCACAAAGAGGAATACATAAGAATTATCGGCGATTATGATATTGATGGTGTCATGTCTACTTATATCCTTTACCGAAGTCTGGAGGGACTGAATGCCAATGTGGATTATGTGATTCCCAACCGGATTACTGATGGTTACGGATTGAATGAACATCTGATTGAGCAGGCCTATGACAATGGGGTAGATACGATTCTTACCTGCGATAATGGGATTGCGGCCATCACACAGATAACCAGAGCGAAGGAATTAGGCATGACTGTTCTGGTGACGGATCATCATGAGGTGCCTTTTGAAGAGCAGTTTGGAACCAGGAAGGAAATATTGCCTCCGGCAGATGCCATTGTCAATCCAAAACAAAGTGCCTGCAGCTATCCTTTTAAAGGCTTATGCGGTGCAGTTGTTGCCCTGAAAGTTATGGAAGCATTATATCAGGAACTGGAACCGGAGACCGATATTGTGGATGAACTGCTGGAATATGCGGCCATTGCCACAATCGGCGATGTGATGGATCTGGTAGATGAAAACAGAATTATTGTCAGGGAAGGGCTGAAACGGATTCATCACACGGAAAATCTGGGATTACAGGAATTGATCCGTGTGAATGGGCTGGAACCAGAGCAGATTAGCCCGTATCACATTGGATTTGTGCTGGGGCCATGTTTAAATGCCACAGGCCGTCTGGATACGGCGAAGCGTGCCTTACGTCTTATGACCAGTGAAAACCGGCAGGAGGCTGCCATATTGGCAGGAGACTTAAAAAATCTCAATGACAGCCGGAAGGAAATGACTGCTCAGGGATTGGCAAGAGCCGTACGGCTGGTAGATACGACACCGCTGTCTCAGGATACTGTTCTGGTGGTGTATCTGGAAGATTGCCATGAAAGTCTGGCAGGAATTATTGCAGGCCGGCTTCGGGAGCGCTATCATAAACCTGCCTTTGTGTTGACAAAGTCTGAGGATGGGATCAAAGGGTCAGGCCGTTCCATTGAACGATATTCCATGTATGAAAAACTGTGCGAGTGCAAAGAGTATTTGACCAAATTTGGGGGTCATCCCATGGCTGCCGGAATATCTCTTCGTGATGAGAATGTAGAGCCCTTCAGGCGGGCGCTGAACCGGTTATCTGGTCTCTCGCCGGAGGATTTTGTGGAGAAAGTGACCATCGATGTGCCTATGCCGATATCCTATATACGCCCGGAACTGATTCAGGAGTTATCTGTTTTGGAACCCTTTGGAAAGGGGAATGAAAGACCGTTATTTGCACAGAAGAATCTAAGGATTCATGGCTTTCGCGTGTTGGGAAAAAATAGAAATGTGGTAAAATTGCAGCTTAGTGACGAGCAAGGCTGTCATATGGACGGATTATACTATGGAGACGGGGATGCGATGGCGCAGGAACTTTCCAAACGGGAATTCCTGACAGTAGTTTATTACCCGGAGATTAATCATTATATGGGAAGAGACCGTTTGCAGATTGTAATCAGACATTACCGGTAAACCGCAGGATTACACTAAGGAAATTGGAAAAATGGAAGAACAAGAGAAGATTGGAAAAGAAAATAACACGGATGAAATAAAAATAGAGAAATTGGCAGAAGAGAGTGCCATGCCGGAAGAATCTGCGGTGAAAAATACTGCGGAGAAGGGAGCCGCAGCAGAGAATGATACGAAAGAGAATGACACGACAGAGAATGCTGCGGCAGAAGAGGCTGCAATGGAAGAACCTATAGCGGCAGAAGCAGAGCCGTCCGGGGAAACAGAGAGTGCAGCAGAGGGCGAGGTATCCGAGGAAGAAGAAACTCCGTCCAAAGAGGGCGAGGTATCCGAGGAAGAAGAAACCCCGTCCAAAGAGGAAGAAGTGTCCGGGGAGGCGGAAACTCCGGCGGAGGCGGAAATCCCTGTTGATCAGGCAGTGAAAAATAAATTTTCTAATTGGAGTAAGAAGCAAAAGATTCTGACTGGGGTTGGCGTGGGTGCGTGTGCCGTACTTCTGGCATTATATATTGGAGGCGCTGTTTATTATCGGGATTGCTTCTTTAAAGGAACAACGATTGATAACATTAACTGCGAAAAAATGACTGCGGCGGAAGCAGAAGAGGTGGTCTGCACCCAGCGGGAGGATTACACCCTTGAACTTACTTATCGTGAGGATGTGACTGAAGAAATCCCGGGTGAGTCCATTGACTATACTTATAGTAGTGATGGCAATGTGGAGCAATTTCTAAAGGCACAGAATCCGTTGCTTTGGTTTACCGGGTACTTTGTAGATCGCAATTATGATTCCGGCGGGTTTGTCACCTGGAATGATGAAAAGCTGGAAACGGTATTGCAGGCAATGCCCAGTTTACAGGAGGATACTCAGGATGACCCGGAAGATGCTTATGTAGAATTTGCAGATACAGAGTTTGTCATTCATCCTGAGGTATTGGGAACCCGTATTCTGGATGAAGAGTGGAAGACAGCTGTTGAACAGGCGCTTCAAACAGAGACAACCAGTCTGTCAGCAGAAGAGGCGGACGTCTATGTGAAACCAGAGATCACAGCTGAAAATGAAGATTTAATCAGAGAATTGGAGCAGTTAAATGAACTGGCCCGTGTCAGTGTTACGTATCTGCTGCCCGATGACGAGGTAAAGGTACTGGATGGTGAAACTGTGAGAGGATGGCTGGATGTGGATGAAGACGGAAACTACAGCCTTGATGAGGATAAAATCACAAAGAAGGTGAAAAGCTTTGTCAGTGATCTTGCGGAAGAAGTAGACACTTATGGTGAAAAACGGACATTCCATACGACATCCGGAAAGGATGTGTCGGTAACCAGTACGGAATATGGATGGAAGATTAGTCAGAAGAAAGAAAGAGAAGAGCTTCTTGATAATATTTTGAACCAGGAGATTGTAGAACGGGAACCAATTTATTCCAGCGAGGAATTTGGCGGTGGTAATAATGGCCTGGGAGACACCTATATTGAGG
>CAYRTA010000042.1:0-15649 GCA_964427045.1 uncultured Hoministercoradaptatus sp.
TAATACGTTTATTTTCACCATTGCCTGTTTGATCTTCCAGTTTACCATAGGTTTCGCCTTTGCTCTGTTTTTCTCGAAAAAGTTTGCATTGGCAGGTCCGGTCAGAGGTTTGATTCTGATTGGATATATGATGCCGATGTCCGTAACTGGTATGATTGGTCAGAATATCTTTGCAAATGCCGGTTTGATTAACGATTTGCTTTCCAAAATCGGTGTTACAGGTCCTCAGTGGCTGGTAAGTACCAGCGTGGCATTGATTGCAGTAATTATTATGAACTGCTGGGTTGGTATTCCTTTTAATATGCTGCTTTTGATTTCCGGTTTGACCGGTATTTCACAGGAAGTATATGAAAGTTCAGCTCTGGACGGTGCTAATAAAATGCAGCAGTTCCGTCATATCACATTACCGCTGATGCGTTCCTCCATTTTGGCTGTATTGATGTTGGGATTCGTGTATACCTTTAGGGCATTTGACTTGATGTATATCATGACGGCCGGCGGTCCGCTGAATGCTACGGACGTGCTTGGAACGTATGCATATATGCTCTCTTTCACGCAGTTTGAATTCTCCAAAGGCTCCGCAGTGGCCATGGTGCTGTTTGTATGCCTGTTCATAGTGGGAATCTTCTATTTGCGCTTGACGATGCAGGAGGAGAAGGAATGAATACAGGAAAAAAGATGTCTAAGTTTGATTATTTATTTAAAACCAGAGAAGGCCGGGTTAATCTGCGCAACAGTATCATAGCCATTCTCGTAGCGATTCTGTTTCTGTTTCCTATTTATTGGATGCTGCAGATTTCCTTTAAGACAGACAAAGAAACCTTTGGAAAAATCCTGACGTACTTCCCCCATGAGTTCAGTTTTGATCCGTGGCTGAAGAATCTGCAGGACCCGGATTTCCTTGCTTCTGTAAAGAACAGTTTTCTCAATGGTTTGCTTACCATGTTGATAACGTTAATTTTGGGTGTTCCGGCCGCTTATGGTATGGGACGCTATAAAGTAAGAGGACGAAACGCATTCCTGCTTACCTTCCTGGTTACCCAGATGCTGCCTGCTTCTCTTATGTTGACGCCTATGTATCTGGTATTTAGTAAACTGGGACTTTTGGGTACACATTTTTCAGCGCCGATCGCTATTGCCGCTGGTTCTATCCCGTTTGCGGTTATTACCCTTCGGCCATACTTCAGAAGCGTACCCGTATCTCTGGATGAGGCGGCCCGTGTGGATGGCTGCGGCCCTTACAGGGCATTCTTCCAGATTATGATTCCGACCGTTAAGACAGGTATTATTACCATCGTAGTTATTTCTTTCCTGAATGGTTGGAACGACCTTCTGTATTCCATGACTTTCAATACCCAGGCCAGCATGAGACCGTTGACAGCTAACATCTATAAGTTCCAGAGTAAATATGGAACGAAATGGAACTGTATCATGGCTTACGGAAGTATTTTGGTTCTGCCGGTTATCATTATGTTCATCTTCCTGCAGAAATATATTGTAGGTGGTATGACTGCTGGTGCTGTTAAAGAATAAATAAAGTATAGGGATAAAAAGGAGACGAGAGAAATGTCATATAATCGAGAAGAAGAAAGATTGATGTATGGATATTTTGAGAGAAAAGGTGACGCATTGTGCTATCGCTACGATGCAGAACGTTTAATCGTGGAGCCTTGGGGAGACAACAGTTTGCGTGTACGTGCCAGCAAGCTTCCTGTTATGCCCGAAGAAGATTGGGCGCTGCTTCCGGCTCCGAAAGCAGAATCCGTTGAAATTTCCATTTCTGATATGAGTGCGGAGATTACCAATGGTAAAATCCGTGCGGTGATCAACAATATCGGAAAGCTTTTCTTCTATAATCAGAAGGGAGAGTTGCTTCTGGAAGAATATGTAAGGAACCGTATTGATATGTTTGCGGACACCTGCAGTTCTCTGGAAATTGAGGCAAGAGAATTTAAGCCAATTATTGGCGGCGATTACAAATTAAGCATGCGCTTTGTGTCAGCTCCCCATGAGAAGATTTTTGGTATGGGTCAGTATCAGCAGCCCTATTTGGATGTAAAAGGTGCGGATTTGGAATTGGCACATCGTAATTCCCAGGCCAGCGTACCGTTTGCACTTTCCAGTCTCGGTTATGGCTTTTTATGGAACAATCCGGCTGTGGGACGCGTGAATTTTGGTAAGAATATCACCACATGGGAAGCTTATTCTACGAAGAAGCTGGATTACTGGATTACTGCAGGGGATACACCGGCTGAGATTGAAGAAGCATATGCCAATGCTACCGGTAAAGTACCTATGATGCCGGATTATGCTATGGGCTTCTGGCAGTGCAAATTGAGATATCAGACCCAGGAAGAACTTCTGGAAGTTGCGAGAGAATATAAGAGAAGAGGTCTGCCGATTTCTGTTATCGTCGTTGATTTCTTCCATTGGCCATTACAGGGTGAGTGGAAATTCGATCCTACCTACTGGCCGGATCCGGATGCGATGATTGCCGAATTGAAAGAGATGGGTATCGAATTGATGGTTTCCATCTGGCCGACTGTAGATTACCGGAGCGAGAACTTCGAAGAGATGAAAGCAAAGGGCCTTATGGTTCATACGGAGTCCGGCATACAGATTACCATGGATTTCCAGGGCAATACGCTTCACTACGATGCAACCAACCCGGAAGCAAGAGCGTATGTCTGGAATAAGGCGAAAAAGAACTACTATGACAAGGGCGTCCGCGTGTTCTGGCTGGATGAAGCTGAACCGGAGTATACGGTTTACGATTTTGAAAATTATCGCTATCATCTGGGACCGAATGTACAGATCGGAAATGTTTATCCGGTTATGTATGCTAAGACCTTCTTTGACGGTATGAAAGCAGAAGGACAGGAAAATATCATCAACCTGCTGCGCTGCGCCTGGGCAGGATCTCAGAGATATGGTGCTTTAGTATGGTCTGGTGATATCAAATCTTCCTTTGCAAGTTTGAAAAGCCAGTTTGCGGCGGGCCTGAATATGGGAATAGCAGGTATTCCCTGGTGGACAACCGATATCGGCGGTTTCTTTGGCGCCAATATTAACGATCCGGAATTCCATGAATTGCTGATTCGTTGGTTCCAGTATGGCACTTTCTGCCCGGTTATGAGACTGCATGGTTATCGTTGGCCGCTGCAGCCGCAGTATGGTACCACCGGTGGTGCAGCTTGTATTTCCGGCGCGCCGAATGAAGTATGGAGTTATACGGATGAAGTATATGACATTCTGAAGAACTTCTTGGAAATCAGAGAGAAAATGCGTCCATATATCACTGAACTGATGAAAGATGCCCATGAAAAGGGAACGCCGGTTATGCGTCCGCTCTTCTACGATTTCCCGGATGATTCTGTTTGCTGGGATAATGAAGATGCTTATATGTTTGGACCGAAGGTTCTGGTGGCTCCAATCATGGAAGCAGGACAGAGACAGCGCAAGGTTTATCTGCCTAAGGGAGCAGCCTGGAAAAATGCCTGGACAGAGGAAACCTTTGAGGGCGGACAGACCATTGAAGTGGCCGCTCCGATTGAACAGATTCCGTTATTTGTAAAAGTACAGTAAATGATAATTGCATAATTAGGATGGCGAGGCAGTATGAAAGAGAAAGATAGTAAAAGAGATTTTTTCGCTTATGATGGTATTTTCTACGATGTATGTGAGAAGCTTTTTGATATGCTGGCAGTCAGCATTTATTGGCTGATTGGCTGTATACCGATTATTACCATTGGAGCATCTTTTACCGCTCTCTATTATACTGCCTCTCATTCCATCCGCAGTGATATCAAAACCGTTACCACAGCTTTCTGGACTTCTTTCAGACAGAATTTTGTAGAAGGATTTAAATTATGGCTGGTCGTTTTTGTGTGCATGTTTGTTTTCCTTCTCAATATCGGAATTTTGGATGAAAAGTGGTTCAATAATGTGGGTATAGGTTTTATGGTATTCTATGGCATCTGCTTTGTGGTGGTATTAGCTATGGCCTGTTATGCATTTCCGGCCTTATCCCGGTTTGATGAACCGGCAGGATGGATTATTAAGGTGTCGCTGTATATGGTAGTCCGGCATCTTCCGATCACCCTGATGCTTTTGGTTATGCTGGCAGGTTGTTATGTCGCTATCTTTTTCTTCCCGGTTCTTGTGATTATTTTACCGGGATTTGCCTCCGCTATTTCTACATTTTTAATTGAACCTGTTTTGGAAAAACATATGCCAAAAGAGGAATAATTTTAATATCGAGGAGGAGTTGTCAATGAAATTTACAGAAGGCTATTGGTTACGCAGTGAAAGAGCCAATGGACAATTCGCAACTGAAGCATTTTATGTTGATCCGATTCCAGGGGGAATGCGTATCGTGGCTCCGACACGAAAGATGATGGTGCGGGGAGCCGCCATGAACGTGGCGACGATTACCCTGGAATTTGTTGCGTGTACAGAGAAAATCATTTCCGTAAAGGCCTGGCATTATGAAGGCTATGATGCCCATTTGCCTGAGTTTGAAAAGCAGGAAGGGCATATTGATGTATCGTTATCCATTACGGATGAACAGGCCGTTATGGATACGGGTGTTGTGAAAGTGATTGTGGATAGAGAAGATTTTTCCTATCGTTTTGAAGCTGACGGCAAGGTGCTGACATCCTGTGGTTTTCGGAATTTGGGATATATGCACTGGGATCGCCAGCTGAGTACGATGTTTGATGAGGAAAATTATCTTTCCAGCCGTTACAAACCGTATATGATGACAGAATTATCGCTGTCCGTAGGGGAAACAGTGTATGGCTTTGGTGAACGGTTTACTGCATTTGTAAAAAATGGACAGGTGGTGGATACCTGGAATGAGGATGGCGGAACGGCCTCTCAGATTGCTTATAAGAGTATTCCATTTTATATGACAAATCGTGGTTATGGTGTTTTGGTTGATAGTTCTGATAATGTTTCTTTTGAAGTGGCCAGCGAGAAGGTGGAATATGTAGGATTCTCCGTTCCGGGTGAATGCCTGTCTTACTATCTGTTCTATGGCCCGACGCCGAAGGAAATTTTAAATGGTTATACAGGAATGACCGGGCGTCCGGCATTGCCGCCGGCATGGTCTTTCGGACTGTGGTTATCTACTTCCTTTACTACAAATTATGATGAGAAAACCACATCTTCCTTTATCGAGGGAATGTTTGACCGGGGTATTCCGCTGCGGGTATTCCATTTTGACTGTTACTGGATGAAAGCATTCCATTGGTGTGATACGATTTGGGATGACGCGTGCTTCCCGGATGTAAAGGGAATGTTAAAACGTTATCATGAGAAAGGTTTGAAAATTTGTGTCTGGATTAATCCTTATATTGCCCAGGGAACGGCGCTCTTTAAAGAGGGGGCTGAGAAAGGTTATCTGTTAAAGCGGGCCGATGGTCATGGCGTATGGCAGACCGATAACTGGCAGCCAGGTATGGGTATTGTGGATTTTACCAATCCGGATGCGGCAAAGTGGTATGCAAACAATCTGCGCAAGCTGCTGGATGACGGCGTGGATTGCTTCAAGACAGATTTTGGTGAGCGCATTCCTGTGGATGTGGTTTATCATGATGGAAGTGATCCTCATGCTATGCACAATTATTATACATTACTTTATAATAGAACCGTATTTAATTTACTGAAAGAAGAAAAGGGTGAAGGAGAAGCAGTACTCTTTGCCAGAAGCGCTACGGTTGGCGGACAGCAGTACCCGGTACATTGGGGCGGTGATTGCTTTGCCAATTATCCGTCTATGGCGGAGACCCTCCGCGGCGGTTTGTCCTTTGCCATGAGTGGTTTCTCTTTCTGGAGTCATGATATTTCTGGTTTTGAGAGTACGGCGACGCCGGATTTGTACAAACGCTGGTCTGCTTTCGGCCTTTTGTCGTCTCACAGCAGATTGCACGGTTCCGAGAGTTACCGGGTACCGTGGCTGTTTGATGATGAGGCTTCTGATGTGCTGGCCTTCTTTACGAAATGGAAATACCGCCTGATGCCGTATCTCTATGCGAAAGCAGTAGAGGCCCATGAGGAAGGCACGCCGCTTATGCGTCCTATGGTATTTGAATTTACGGAGGATCCGGCCGCAGCTTATCTGGATACGCAGTATATGCTGGGCGAATCCCTTTTGGTGGCGCCGGTTTTGCGGGAAGATAGTGTGGCACAGTATTATCTGCCGAAGGGAAGCTGGACCCACCTGCTTTCCGGTGAAGTGCGTCAGGGCGGCTGCTGGCAGTGCGATACGTACGACTATTTCTCCCTTCCCTTGTATGTGAAAGAAAATAGTCTTCTGGCCCTGGGTGGAGTAGAGAGCCGTCCGGATTACGATTACGCGAAGAATCTGACGCTGCGCTTCTATCAGCCAGTGGATGGCAAAGAGGCCATCTGCCGGATACCGGATCAGAAAGGAAACATCGTGAATGTAATCCGCGCTGTCAAATCTGGTGATTCGATTACCATTACCCAGGATCGTCCCCAGGATGCCATTGCATTGGAAATCTATATGGGTGATAAGGTAATAAAGGAAACTCTGGAAGCCAATAAAGAGACTGCAGTAATTACCTTATAGCAGGATTATAGCAGGAGGATTGAGGGCGCGCGCAGTGCGAAACAATCCATATCATTGTAGTTTGGGTATTATATCATTCGTTAAGATGAAAGGAAATAGATATGAAGCTGCATTCGATTGATTTGAAGGATATTGCAATTCAGGATTCTTTCTGGTCCAAGCATGTGGATTTGGTTAAGGATGTGATTATTCCTTATCAGTGGGAGGCTATGAATGACCGCATTCCGGATGCGGAAGCTTCCCATTGTCTGGAGAACTTTGCTATCGCCGCAGGAAGAAAAGAGGGACAATTTTACGGAGAGGTTTTCCAGGATACCGATCTGGCAAAATGGCTGGAAACGGTGGGATTTACGCTGGCCGTACATAAGGATGAGGAATTGGAGGCATTGGCAGATGATGCCATAGCGCTGATTGCCGAGGCGCAGCAGGAGGATGGCTATCTGGATACCTGTTTTACCCTGGCCCGGCCTGACCAGAAGTGGAAGAATATCCGGGAAGGGCATGAACTTTATACGGCCGGTCATATGATGGAAGCGGCGGTTGCCTACTATCTGGGAACCGGAAAAACGAAATTTCTCGAAGTGGTGAAGAAATTGGCGGACTTGCTCTGTGATACCTTTGGCGCGGAGGAAAATAAACTGCATGCCTATCCGGGGCATCAGGAAGTGGAATTGGGCCTGATTAAACTCTATGGGGTGACTGGAGAGAAAAAGTATCTGGATCTGGCAAAGCATTTTATTGATATCCGGGGTGTGGGCGAGGACTATTTCCGAAAAGAAATGAAGGCCCCGGGCTATCGCCATATCTGGCAGCCGGAGAAAGATTATCAGCCGGAATATTCCCAATCCGATATGCCGGTGAGAAAGCAAAGCCAGGCAAAGGGACATGCCGTGCGTGCCGTTTATATGTATAGTGCCATGGCAGACCTGGCGGCTGCTTATGAAGATGAAGAGCTGCTGGCAGCCTGCAAGCGTCTGTGGAATAACATGGTATATAAGCAGATGTATATCACAGGCGGCATTGGCGCTTCCGGCCATCTGGAACGCTTTACCACGGATTATGATTTGCCCAATGACCGGAACTATTCCGAGTCCTGTGCCTCCATTGGTCTGGCTATGTTTGGCATTCGGATGGCAAATATTACAAGGGATGCCGCTTATATGGATGTGGTGGAACGGGCGCTTTATAATACGGTACTGGCGGGAATTGCCCTGGATGGAAAAAGTTTCTTCTATGTGAATCCATTGGAAGTTTGGCCGGATAACTGTATGCCGGGTACTTCCATGCAGCATGTGAAACCAGTTCGCCAGAAATGGTTTGGCTGTGCCTGCTGTCCGCCGAACATTGCCAGAACGCTGGCTTCCATGGGACAGTATATTTACTCTGTCGGCGACCGGGAATTATTTGTTCATCTGTTCATTTCCAATGAGACAGAAGCGCGGCTGAAAGAAGGACAGGTTCACGTGAAAGTGATGACCCGTTTTCCAAATGAAAATGATGTGAAACTGACCGTATCAAACGTGCCGTCCGGCGGAATGACACTGGCTGTGCGGGTACCGGATTATGCCAAAGACTATCAGGTGTCTGTAAATGGGCAGCCGTATCCGCTGCAGGCTGAGAAAGGATATGCGTATATTTCCCTCGATACAGATGCCAGTGTGGAGATTTCCTTTGCGGCTCCGGCTCATTTTGTTCGGGCAAATCCCAATGTCAGAGCCGATTGTGGAAAAGTGGCCGTGGTGAAAGGACCTCTGGTATACTGTCTGGAAGAAATCGATAATGGGAAGAATCTGGCAGAACTGTATGTGGATACAGACCAGTGTATTGAGGAAAAAGAGAGTGATCTTTTTGGCGGAATTACCGAATTGACATTTCAGGGGAAACGGATTGTGGAGCAGGCATGGAGTGAAACGGAATTGTACGGAGAACACCCGGTACGGTTATCGGATGTGACGCTGAAGGCCGTGCCCTATGCATATTGGGACAACCGGATACCGGGAGAAATGAAAGTATGGTTAAATGAACTGATCCATGGGTAAAATTGTCATAATGCCAGGATTGTGGGAGTGCAAAGCACGGAGCAATCCGTATGGCATCTTTTGACCCCAGCATCATGTCATGGAGACGATAAAAACGATGAAAATCAGGAGGGCGGTGACCGTGTGGTCATCGTCCTCCTGAATTATTGCCAAAAATCGTAACAGTTCAGCCCTTCAGGCTTCACAGTTACAAAAGAATGCACACAAACTGCAAAAACCGCAGTTTGGCGCCCGGCTGTCTCGGGTTCGCCTTGCAAATACAAGGCGACACCTCGCGGGATAGCTGAAGCTGAATTGTTGCCAAAAATCGACAGGAAATAAACAGATTCATTGACAGCATTATAAATAGGGCGTATAATATTTTCGAAAAGTTCATAAAATCGGTAATCATTTACCGTAGACTATAAGTTCCAGCAATGGATTAATAGAGAAACCGGTGGGAATCCGGTACGATCCCGTCACTGTGATAGCGAGTAAACTGCACAAATGTCACTGGAAAATTTTATTTTCTGGGAAGGCGTAGTGAGCGATGACCTTAAGTCAGGATAACTGCTTATAGTTCTTTTGAATATCTTACGGTTGATAAGAGTATTCATGCTAGTATGTGCCAGGGGATTTTTGTGTCAGGTAGACTCCGCAGGGCGGGCCAGGTATGCAAAAAGGGAAGGGATCCCTTTTGTTTTTGGTTGTCCGCATCGTTGGTTTCTTTTCGTGTGCAGATATTCTTAAGGGTATCATTAGTTTGAGTAGGATCAACTGTTAGTAAAACAGTTGATTTTTTTGATTTTATGGACAAAAATACTCTTAAGAAGAAGGAAAGGATGAAACAAAATGAAAAGTAGTGTAGTTAAGAAAATGCTGGCATTTAGTTTAACTGCTGTTATGGCGGCAGGCGTGCTGGCAGGCTGCGGCGGTTCAGATTCTTCAGACGGCAGTTCTCAGGCAGCCAGCGGAGATGAGAAGCATTTGAACTTCGGATGTTATGTGTATTCTACCTCCTATGACCCGGCGGATTATCAGAATGCGGCATGGGATGGCATCCGTCATGGAATTACGGAAGGCTTGTTTAAGTTCAATGATGACCTGACGGTTGATTACAATCTCTGCGACAGCTATGAAGTGGATGATACCAATACGACATGGGTATTCCATATCCGCGACGGCGTACAGTTCTCAAATGGTAATGCCTGTGATGCCCAGGCGGTTGCGGATTCTCTGAATCGTCTCTATACGGTATGTGCTACGGATGCAAAGAGTTCCACACCGGAGACTTATCTGTCCGTAGAGTCCATTACGGCGGATACCGAAGCAAATACGGTAACGATTGTAACTACGGAACCTTACGCGGATGTTACTTCCGTTCTGTGTTTCCCATTCTACACGATTATTGATGTGGAGGGCGATCTGACCGATGCGGAACATGATTATACGGCGGATGGAACCACCGTTATCGGAACCGGCCCATATGTAGTTTCCTCCATGGACGAAACCACCAAATGCTCTGAACTGGTAAAGAATGAGTATTATTGGAACGGAGAAGTTCCTTATGACAGCATTTCCGTTATCTTTATTGAAGATGACAGCACCAAGGCAAGCGCCCTGAAAACCGGCGATATCGATCTGACAGAGAATATTACGACTGCCAGCGATCTGGAAGAATTGTCCGGAGACAGTGCTTTCTATGTATCTAAAACACCAGGTATGAGAACCGGTTTTGCTTACGTAAACTTTAATGGTATTCTGGGTGAAAGTGATGCCCTGAGACAGGCTGTATTTATGGCAATTGACGGACAGACGCTTTGTGATGTAACCGTTGGTGGTATGTACACCTATGGTTGTGCTGTTCTTCCGTCCACCCTTTCTTATGATTATGATTCGCTGGTAAATGACTACGCCTATGATTTGGATGCCGCGGCAGCACTGCTGGATGAGGCCGGCATCGTGGATACCGACGGAGATGGCTTCCGTGAATTGAATGGCGAGAAGATCACACTGGAATATATTACATACGTAAACCGCTGCCTCAGCGATTTTGCTGAAGCAATCCAGATTTCGCTGTCTCAGATCGGTATCGATGTAAATATTACCAATACGGATTCTGATACAGAATGGAATCTGATGCAGTCCGGCGATTATGATCTGTGTGATTCCAACTGGACAACGGTTGGAACGGGTGAGCCGAGCGCGTTCCTGAAGAACTGGTATGGCGGAGATAACGGAAGTGAATTCTACGCAAATAGCGGCGGAACAAACTACTGCTGGTATGAAAATGATGAGTACGATGCATTATATGACCAGTATATGGCTTCCACCGACGTGGATGAACGTGCAGATCTGGTTATTCAGATGGAACAGATTTTGATTGATGACTGCGCTGTTTTAGTACATGGTTATTATAACAGTACTTTCATTTCCAATGCTTCTACCGTAACCGGCGCTGATATTCATACGGTTGACTACTACTGGTTGTCTACGGAAATCGCACCGAAATAAGAGATGTTATATATCCCGGCAGGCGGATCGGCGATGGACGCTTAATGGGGCTATTCCCATGGCCGCCTGCCGGGTTTCATTTTACCCGAAAGGAGGGGGATTGGTTTGTCAAAAAAGCAACTGGGAAAACGGCTTTTGCAGATTATTATCGTATTGATTGGCATCAGCTTTTTGACCTTTCTTCTGACTTATCTGGCGCCTGGCGATCCGGTGCGTACCATGTATGCATCGACCGGTATTGTGCCAAGTGAAGCAGTTATGGAACAGACCAGAGAAGAGATGGGCCTGAATCGTCCGTTTCTTGTTCAGTATGGAAGCTGGTTAGTAGGCTGTGTGAAAGGGGACTTCGGTACATCCTATTCTTTAAAGAAGCCTGTATTGGATCTTCTGGGATCCCGTTTGTGGCCAACCATGAAACTGGCTTTGTTTTCTATGATTTTAATGCTGGTAGTTTCCATTCCTTTTGGAATGCTGGCAGCGGTAAAGAAAAATAAATGGATTGATTACCTGGTTCGGGGATTTACCTTTCTGGGGGTTTCTATTCCCAATTTCTGGGTGGGTTTGTTATTGATTTCATTTTTCTGCGTAAAACTGAAATTATTACCCGTTGTATCTACTACGACAACTTTTAAAAATATGATTTTGCCGGCGGTTACCCTGGCCTTCGCCATGTCGGCCAAATATACAAGGCAGGTGCGGACTGCGGTGCTGGAGGAGTTAAGCCAGGACTATGTGACCGGAGCCAGAGCCCGCGGTGTGAAGGAATGGAAAATTCTGTGGCTGAACGTATTTCCCAACTCGCTGCTTCCGCTGATTACCATGTTGGGCCTGTCCATCGGTTCCTTGCTTGGCGGTACCGCGGTAGTGGAAGTGATTTTCTCCTATCCTGGTTTGGGAAATCTGGCAGTATCTGCCATCACCTCTTATGATTATCCGTTGATTCAGGGATATGTATTGTGGATTGCATTGATTTATATGGTAATTAACCTGCTGGTTGATATTTCCTATAATTTTGTGGATCCGCGAATGAGAGAAAAGAGGTGATCGGGCGATGAAGAATTTTGTAAAGAAGAATAAATCCTTTGTATTCTTTTCCTTTTTGGTTCTGTTAGTCGTGCTGGTTGCCATTCTGGCTCCTGTCTTATCGGCAGGTCAAAGCCCGACAGAGGGCGTGTTGGCCAATGCCCTTCAGAAACCGAGCAGTGAGCACTGGTTCGGAACGGATAAGTTAGGAAGAGACATTTTTGCCCGTGTCATTTATGGTACGAGAACATCCTTGACTGCGGCTCTTAGCGTGGTTGTCATTATTTTCGCGCTGGGTACGATTCTGGGTATTCTGGCGGGATACTTCGGGGGAGTTGTGGATGCAGTGATCATGCGTATATCCGATATGATGGTATCCTTCCCTGGTATGGTTCTGGCAATTGCCATTGCCGGTATCCTGGGGGCCAGCATCCAGAATGCGGTATTGGCCATTTCTCTCGTCAGCTGGACAAAATATGCCCGTCTGGCACGAAGTCTGGTTTTGAAGATCCGGCATCGGGATTATGTGGCGGCCGCTGTGGTGACCGGTTCTAAGACGCCTTATATTTTATGGAAATATATGCTGCCCAATGTACTTCCCACCCTGGTGATTACGGGGGCAACGGATATCGGAAGTATGATGCTCGAACTGGCAGGACTTTCTTTCCTGGGATTTGGCGCGCAGGCGCCGATACCGGAATGGGGCCTTATGTTGAATGAAGGAAGAGCCTATATGTCATCGGCTCCGTGGCTGATGATTTTCCCGGGTCTTGCGATTTTTATTGTCGTTGTTGTATTTAACCTGTTTGGCGATAGCCTGCGGGATATTCTGGACCCACGAGATGAGTAAGGAGGAGATGGATATGCTGGAGATAAAAAATGTTACGATATCCTATAAAGACCGTCCGACGGTTAAAAACTTCAATCTCAGTCTCGGGCAGGGAAAGATTTGCAGCATCGTAGGTGAGAGTGGAAGTGGAAAAACCACCGTCATTCGTGCGGTTTTGGGACTTCTGGCCGGCGGCGGTAAGGTGACAGCGGGAGATATCCTGTTTGAGGGAAACTCGCTGTTAAAAAATTCCAGAGAGGAATGGAGAAAACTTCGCGGAACCGATATTTCTATGATTTTTCAGGATTCCGGAGCCATGACCAATCAGACCAGAATTATCGGAAAGCAATTTGTAGAATATATTTGTACCCATGAAAAACTGTCAAAGAAGGAAGCCTGGGACAAAGGCGTGAATATGTTGGAGCGTATGCGTCTTCCCAGCGGCGATAATATTATGAGAAGTTATCCCTTCCAGTTATCCGGCGGTATGCGCCAGAGAGTAGGTATTGCCATGGCTATGACCTTCCAGCCGAAACTTCTTTTGGCGGATGAGCCGACCAGCGCTCTGGACGTGACGACGCAGGCGCAGATTGTTCGTCAGATGATGGAACTTCGGGACGAATATAAGACGAGTATTATTGTGGTTACCCATAATCTGGGCGTGGCTGCCTATATGTCCGACTATATTGTTGTTATGAAAAACGGAGAGGTTGTCGATGCGGGTGACCGCGAGCATATTCTCCATCATTCGGAAAGCGCTTATACCAGAAGTTTGCTGGAAGCAGTGCCATCGTTGGGAGGTGTGCGTTATGTTTGATGAAAAAGATCTTATTTTGGAAGCAAACCATGTGACACGGAAATTCCCGGCATCCAATAACCGGACACTGGTGGCATGTAACGACATCAATTTGAAATTATATAGAGGAAAGACGCTTGGTCTTGTGGGAGAATCCGGCTGCGGTAAGAGTACCTTTATGCGTTTTCTGGTATCTCTGGATACGCCTACGGAAGGTGAGATTTTATTTCATGGAAAAGATATTACGAAAATGAAGGGCGAGGAACTTCGTCAGAACCGCCAGAATATTCAGATGGTATTTCAGGACCCTTCCGGTTCCTTTAATCCGAAGATGAAGATTCGTGATATTATCTGTGAACCATTGATGAATTTCAAGAGAATCAAAAAGAGCGAAAAGGATGCAGTGGCGCGGAAGTTTTTGGAAATGGTGGATTTGCCTGGTGATTTTGCTGATCGTTATCCGCATAACATGAGCGGCGGACAGAGACAGCGTATTGCCATTGCCAGAGCCATCGCGCTGGAGCCGGAAATCATTGTTATGGATGAGGCAACCTGTGCCCTGGACGTATCGGTACAAAAGACAATTATTGAACTGGTGGTAAAACTGCAGAAAGAAAAGAATATTGCCATCGGATTCATCGCCCATGATCTGGGGCTGATTCAGTCTTTTGCCCATCAGATTGCAGTTATGTATCTGGGCAATATTGTGGAAGTCCTTCCGGCGGAAACATTGAATACCAGCGCCAGACATCCCTATACGCAGGCGTTGATGGGGGCGGTATTTGATATCAATATGGATTTTTCCAAGAAGATTGAGAGTATCGAAAGTGAGGCGCCAAGTCCGCTGGATGTGCCCGTGGGCTGTCCGTTCCAGGATCGCTGCGAACATTGTATGGAGAAATGTAAACAGGAGCATCCTGTGTTAGTGGAATTAGAACCGGGACATGAGGTGGCCTGCCACTTGTTTAAAGGAGGAGAACAGTGAAAAAAATAATTGCAATGCTGCTTATGGCAGCTATGATTGTTTTGAGTATGGGAGGCTGCGCAGCTTCTTCTTCCGATACAAGCAGTAACGGCGACGGAAATAGTGAAGATGAAACGGTTGTGCAGACAGCCGGTCTGGCAGAACATAAAATTGGAGTTGCAGTCTATGATGTGATGGACGATGAGGTAATCACATTCCGGGATTATCTGAAAGATTACATTCAGGAATGTTTTCCGGAAGTGGAATTTTATTATTCCTACAGCATTCTCAGCGAGGAAGATGAGCTGGCGTTTCTGGAAGATGCATATCAGGAAGGCGCAGAAGGGATTATGTCCTTTATTACCTATGATTTGGCTCAGGAAGTGGAATTTTGCGAGTCAAAAGGTATGTATTATATGCTGGCTTCCGGTACGATTACCAATGAGCAGTTTGAGGAAGTGGCCGATAATCCTTATTTCCTTGGCGTGGTTGGCCCGGGAGATGAAATCGAATTTCAGGCCGGTGCAGACATGGCTGAGTACTTTATCAACGAAGAAGAGGGCGATTCCTATATTCTGTTTACCGGGGGCGCTAACGCAGGTAATGAGATGCATCGTATGCGTGCGGTAGGCGCCTTGACAACTTTTGAATCCATTTACGGTGATTTGGGAGATACACCGGAGAATCTGGCAGTTTGCGAAGAACCGGTCAGATTATCGCTGGGTGATGTCACGCTGACCGTTTATCCGGGTTATACATCGAGAGCGGAAGTGGAACAAGCAGTAAGAGAGGAGCTTGCAAATTCCGATTATGATATTGCGCTATCTATGTTTTCTATGTATAGCATGGTGGATGCGTTGACCGCTGCAGGAATGAAGCAGGGAGTTGTAGACTGCTATAGTATGACGAA
>CAYRTA010000043.1:0-15562 GCA_964427045.1 uncultured Hoministercoradaptatus sp.
GGTATGATAAATTCCGCCAGATTAACCGTTTTCTGGAATTTATAGAGGATATTCTGCCCCAGCTTTCCAGGGACAGAGAGGTGACGATTGTTGATTTTGGATGTGGAAAATCTTATCTGACCTTTGCCATGTATTACTATCTGCATGAATTAAAGGAATACGATGTCCGAATTATCGGACTGGATTTAAAGGAAGATGTGATAGCACATTGTCAGGGGCTTGCCCGTAAATACCATTATGAGAAGCTGCATTTTGTAAAAGGTGATATTGCTTCTTATGAAGGAGTCAGCCAGGTAGATATGGTGGTGACTTTGCATGCCTGCGATACGGCGACGGATTTTGCCCTGGAAAAAGCGGTGCAGTGGGGTGCTGCGGTGATTCTGTCGGTTCCCTGCTGTCAGCATGAAATAAACAGACAGATTAAAAATGAGACGATGGCGCCGGTTCTGGAATACGGAGTTATAAAAGAGCGGATGGCGGCGTTGATGACGGATGGTCTGCGTGCCCAGGTATTGGAGTATTGCGGATACCGCACGCAGATATTGGAATTTATTGATATGGAACACACCCCCAAAAATCTGTTGATTCGGGCGGTGTATACAGGAAAAAGGAAGGAAAATGATCAGAAACTGCGGGAATGTCTGGAAGCCTTTTCCTTGCATCCGACGCTTTATCGCCTGTTGGTAGAAGGAGGCAAAGAGCAATGAGAAAGGGAATTAAGAAGGGGCTGATCCGGGCGGCCTTTTTATTGGTTTTATTTGTTGTCACCATTACCATAACGGCAATTTATATTAACAGAGATAAGATTGTAGCCACACGGGAACTGGAAGGAGCGTCTCTGCCGGTTCTCTATATGGAAGTGTCCGATATTATGGTCAATCCCATGTATGGTTATGCACAGCCCATGGACGAGCAGTCCATCCGGGATAGCCTGACGCCGTTTACCACGGACCGCAGCCTGACGGTCGTGGTTGACAGCATGGACAGCAGCTGGGACTCCATCACATACCGGGTGTCTACTGCGGACGGAAGTACGGAGGTCGAGACGGGGAAACTCAGTAAGCTGAAAGCGGATGGAGATACCTCCAGCGCTACGTTCCAGCTGGAAAACGCTATTTTGATGAATCAGGAATACACCCTTCGCTTCGATGTGACATTAAAAGATGGGGCGACCTATTACTATTATACCCGTATCGTACAGAGAAGCGGTATCGATATTGAGCAGTATCTGGACTTTGCCGTGGATTTCTATGAGAAGTGCATAAACGGAGATACCACATCTACGCTGGCTTCCTCCCTGGAACCGGATGAGACGGAGACAAACAGTACTTACACTTCTCTGAATATCCATTCCAGTTACGACCGGATTACCTGGGGCACGATGGAACCGAAGTTAGTTTCGAAAGCGGTTCCCATGATCAAAGAGATGAATGAGACCACCTGCAGTATTGTTTTGAATTATATCATTTCGGATCAGCGGGACGATATGGAACCGGATTACTATATGGTACAGGATTTTTACCGGCTGCGCAACTCCCAGTCCCGTACGTTTTTGATTGATTTTGAGCGCGGTACCCAGGAATTATTTGACGGAGAGCATGTGGAATTTTCGGGAACCAGTCTCAATCTGGGCATTGTCAACAAAGATATCCAATACCAATCTAACTTGGGCGCGGATATTGTTGCCTTTGTACAGCAGGGAGAACTTTGGTCCTATAACCGCAGTGTGAATAAGATGAGCCGTGTATTCAGTTTTCAGAGCGGAGGACTGGACGAAGAATTAGATCAAAGAGAGCTGCTGCAGCAGCATGGAATTAAGATCGTCCGGGTGGAAGAATCGGGAGACATTGATTTTGTCGTTTATGGCCGTATGAACGGAGATCGCCATGAAGGGGAGGTAGGAATTGCCGTATACCATTATGGAGCGGAGTTAAACTGTCTGGAAGAGACCTTGTTTATACCCATGACGGCGGCCTATGAATATTTGAAGAATGATATGGAGATTTTATCCTATGTGACCCAGGATGATATGTTGTACCTGGTGTTGGATGATGATCTCTATCAGGTGGATATGATTCAGGGAACGTCCCGGATTGTGCAGGAAAATATGGCAGATGACTGTTATAGTGTATCCCGCTCCCAGCAGATGATTGCCTGGATGAATGAGATGGATGAATATAATTCCACTTCTATTACAGTTATGGATCTGGAGGCAGGTGAAACCTACAGCATTCAGGCTGGTTCCGGACAGAAGCTGCGTCTTCTGGGATTTATTAACGATGATGTGATCTATGGCCTGGCAAATGAAAGTGATATTGTTTACGACAATGCCGGAAATGTTACCTTTGCTATGAGCAGTATCCGCATTGGAGGCTTCGGCGGAAATATTATCAAGGAATATGCCCAGGATGGTATCTGGGTCAGCGATGTGGTGATCCGGGAAGGTTTGATTGAACTGGAACGGGTGCAGATGGAAGATGGCGTTTATGTTCCCGTCAGCAGCGACCATATCATGAATAACCTGCAGACAAACAGTGAAAACCTCAGTATTCGCCTGATTGTAACGGAACGGAAAGCCACCCAGATCGGTCTGGAATTTGATTCCTCCCGTTCCGGCAGCACGGTACTTTATATGGTTTCTACCGTGCTGGATGAAGATACTTCCACGGTGGTAGGACTGGATGCTTCCAGCCGTGAAACCAATTTGTACTATGTCTATGCCAAAGGAAAACTGGACAGTACATGGACGAAAGCAAGTTCTGCGATTAGCCGCGCAGATGAAGAGATGGGCGTGGTTTTGAATCGGCAGCAGCAGTATGTCTGGGAACGCGGCAACCGGGCGGATAGTTATCTGGTTGATACCAGTACGGTACCAGAGGTGGTACTTAGCGGAACCATTGATGAAAATACACTCCAACAGCTATTGGGGGATGACTATACGGTTTTAAATATGACTGGGTGTACACTGGATAGTGTACTTTACCAGGTCGCAAAGGGAAATCCTGTCGTTGCCCGCGTATCTGACGGTGTCAACGTAGCAATTGTGGGGTATGATAACTACAATACGATTCTCTATTATCCTGCCACGCAGGAACAGAAGTATATGGGTATGCAGGACAGTACCGAACTGTTTGCCCAGGCTGGTAATGTATTTATCGGCTATATGGATAATATGGGAAGTCCCAGTAAAAGCAACTAAATATAGCACTGTCTGACAGTAAGCAGTATGGCAGCCGGAGAAACAGCTTAATCCGGCTGCCATTCTTTTCTATTTTATTGCATCACATGAAAGGAAAAAAGACACTATAAGTATAACAGGAGGTGAAGGGATGGAAGGAAATCGGGATCAACAGACATTTATCCGGTTATATGAGGGTGTATATCAGGATTTATATCGCTTTGCGTTGTATACGTTAAAAAATACTCACGATGCAGAGGATGTGGTGGGGGAATGTGTGGCAGATGCCTATGCAGGATTTGGAAAACTGCGCAGTCTGGATGCATTTCGCAGCTGGATTTTTCGGATTTTATCCAATAAGTGTAAGCGCAAATTAAAAGAGTATGTGGATAAGACAGAGGAATTGCCTCAGGATTGGCAGGATGACGGACAGAATGTGGAAGAGGGGGCGCAGGTAAGACAGGCTTTTTCTTTGCTGACAAAGGAAGAGCGGCTGATTATTTCCATGCATATTTTTGCCGGTTATACCAGCAGGGAAATCGGACGTATCTTACATAAAAATGAAAATACCATACGTTCCAAAGAAAGCCGGGCATTGAAGAAAATGAAAGAATTTTTGGAGGTGTAATATGACAGACTGGGAAAAAAAGATCAAGGATTCGGCAGATCAGGTGGAAGTGCCGGAAAGCCTGAAACCTGAGTCCATAGAGAAGAAATTACAGAATAAGGAATTACAGAATTTGCCAAAGAGCAGGCAAGTACCTTTTTATCAGAGACCTGCCGTGGGTATTTGTGCGGCGGCGGCCCTTTTGCTGTGTATTGGCCTCGGCACGAAGATGGCTGGTCTGTGGAACCGGGAAAGTGAGGGAGGAACGGAAGCTTCCGTGGAATTGGCTGCGGCAGATCAGGAAATTGCAGAAACTGCGGATACGGACGGAGCGGAGATTATGAAAGAAGAAAATCAGGACGATCAGGAATCCGCAAATTCCGGTTCAGAAGAAGATACGGAGGGGAAAGTGGATATCAGCGGGTATTATCATACCAGCAGCTATGATGCGATTAAAGAAATGGTAAAAAATACTCTGGAGAGTAGTTATGACGGCGGTACGCGGGAGTATGCCACCGCTGAAAGTAAAGATATGGGCATTGCCGTAGATAGTTCTGCGGCGGATGGCGCCGATACAAGCAGCACGGCGGCAGATAGTGCGGGCCAGGAATCTATGACGGCGGGAAATGATTATGCAGACACCAACCTGCAGGTTGAAGGAGTGGATGAGGGCGATTATGTAAAAACCGACGGAACCTATATTTATATCTTAAACAGTGATACGGTAAAGATCGTGGATGCGGCGAAGATGGAAGTGGCGGCCACCATAGAGCAGAATCCGGAGGAAGAGTTTTCTTTTCAGGAGATGTATGTAGATGGCAGTAAACTGATTCTTGCGGGAACCGTCTATGGCGGCGATCTGGTGGAAATGGAGGATGATGTATACGCCATAAACCAGCAGGAGGAGACAATACTCCAAATCTATAATATTTCCAATATGGATAACATCAGGAAAATTAAGGAGCTTCGCCAGGACGGCGCTTATGAGACATCCAGAAAAATCGGCGATGTGGTATATCTGTTCAGTGAATATCATTGCTATCTGGAGGAGGAGACGAAGGAAAATGCCTGGCTTCCGCTGGTGGATGGCTCCGTTGTAAAAGAGGATTCCATCTATGTGCCGGACGATGGCAGGGGCAGCCAGTATTTGGTTATGTCTGCCATAGACCTTTCAAAATCCGGGAAGATTCTGGATCAAAAATCGATTCTGAACAGTGGAAATGATTTTTACATTACCCAAAACAGTGTGTATATCATGCAGACCAATGGCAGCGTATCGGGAACCATTTATACGGTGCTGATCCGCTTTTCCCTGGAAAAAGGCGAGATGAAGGCATGTGCCGCGGTTTCTCTCCGGGGACAATTGACAGACACCTTTGCCATTTATGAATCCGACGGCTATCTGAAGGTCCTGCTGACAGACTGGAGCGCGGGCGCATTTTCTCAGGTGACGCCGTCCAACCGTGTCTACGTGGTGGATGAGGATATGAAAATCGTTGGAAAGATTTCCGGAATCGCGCCGGGGGAAACCATTTATTCCGCCCGCTTTATCGGTGATCTGGGCTATTTTGTCACATATCGGAATACCGATCCGCTGTTTACCGTTGATTTTTCCGATCCGGAGAACCCTAAGCTCATAGGAGAATTGGAAGTTACGGGATTCTCTGATTATCTGCATTTTTACAGCGAAGACCTTCTTTTGGGACTCGGCTGGGAGACGGATGCGGATACCGGAAACACCGTTGGGCTGAAATTGTCCATGTATGATGTGTCGGATCCGGAAAATGTAACGGAAAAACATAAGGTGATTATCAAAGATGTGGATTACTGCATTGCCCTGGATCAATATAAAGAATTGTTGGTAAACCCGGAAAATAATCTGATCGGATTTGCGGCGGAGGATTACGGGGATGGCTTTTCCGTGCCCAGTCTTAGATATGTGGTATTTTCCTATGATGAAAAAGATGGATTCGTAAAGAAGATGGATTATTCCCATTCGGATAAGAAAGTGGGATATGATTTATGGGAATATTGGATGCGGGGGCTCTTTATCCGGGATTCCTTCTATGTGGCGGAGCCGGAACAGATTACGGTTTTTGACAGAAACAATGACTTTAAAAAATCGGGAAGCCTTGCACTTTCCTGAGGAAGATGTTATCATAGCGTTGTGTAAAAAACTGTGATGATAAGGAGGGCTGTGCGATGCAGCTTACGACAGTAAGGGAAATATACAGGAATCGGGAAGCCTATCTGGATCAGGAGGTTTCGGTTGGCGGCTGGGTGCGCAGTGTGCGTGACTCGAAAACATTCGGATTTATTGTACTTCATGATGGTACGTTTTTTGAGACTCTGCAGATCGTGTACCATGATCAGATGGAAAATTTTGCGGAGATCTCCAAATTAAATGTAGGTGCGGCGATTATTGTCAAAGGCACGCTGGTGGCTACGCCCAAGGCAAAGCAGCCATTTGAAATTCAGGCAGAGCAGATTGAGGTAGAAGGCGAATCAGCGCCGGATTACCCGCTGCAGAAAAAGCGTCATACATTGGAATACCTGCGTACGTTGTCCCATTTGAGACCACGGACCAATACCTTTCAGGCGGTGTTCCGTGTCCGTTCACTGATTGCCTATGCGATTCATCAGTTTTTCCAGGAAAGAGGCTTTGTCTATGTTCATACGCCGTTGATTACCGGAAGTGACTGTGAAGGCGCAGGGGAGATGTTCCAGGTTACGACGCTGGATTTGAACCAGATTCCGAAAACCAAAGAAGGAAAAGTTGATTTTTCTAAAGATTTCTTCAATAAAGCGACGAATCTGACGGTAAGCGGACAGTTAAATGGTGAAACCTATGCCCAGGCATTCCGCAACATCTATACCTTCGGTCCGACTTTCCGTGCGGAGAATTCCAATACAACCCGTCATGCGGCGGAATTTTGGATGATTGAGCCGGAGATTGCTTTTGCTGATCTGGAAGATGATATGATTTTGGCGGAAGCCATGCTGAAATATATTATCCGCTATGTATTGGAAAATGCGCCGGAAGAGATGAAGTTTTTCAATTCCTTCATTGATAAGGACCTTCTGGACAGACTGAACAATGTGGTGAATTCGGAGTTTGCCCATGTGACCTATACGGAGGCCATTGATATTTTGAGCAAACACAATGATCAGTTTGAGTATAAGGTATCCTGGGGCGCTGATTTGCAGACGGAGCATGAGCGCTATTTGACGGAACAGGTGTTTAAGCGTCCTGTATTTGTCACGGATTATCCGAAGGAGATCAAAGCTTTCTACATGAAGCTGAACGATGACGGTAAGACGGTAGCGGCTGTTGACTGCCTGGTTCCGGGCATTGGCGAGATCATCGGCGGAAGCCAGAGAGAGGATGATTACGAAAAACTGGCAGCCCGCATGGACGAGTTGGGGCTTAATAAGGAAGATTATGGATTCTATCTGGATTTGCGTAAATACGGCAGTACCCGTCATGCAGGTTTTGGTCTTGGCTTTGAACGCTGCGTTATGTATCTGACTGGCATGGGAAATATCCGGGACGTAATTCCTTTCCCACGTACTGTCAATAATTGCGATTTATAATAGGAGTTCTATGCGATTTATTCATATTGCAGATGTACATCTGGGGGCGGTTCCGGATTCGGGCTGCCCCTGGAGTGCATCCAGAGAAAAAGAAATTTGGAATACTTTTGAGCGATTGATTCAGACTGCTGCCAGAGAACATGTGGATTTGTTATTAATTGCCGGCGATTTGTTTCACCGGCAGCCACTTTTGCGCCAATTGCGGGAAGTAAATTATCTATTTTCTACGATTCCTGATACAGAAGTGGTGCTGATGGCGGGAAACCATGATTATATGGGCAGAGAGAGCGCTTACCGGAAAATTAAATGGGAAAAGAATGTGCATATGTTTTCCTCCCAGAAACCGGACCGTTTTTATTTTCCGCGTCTGGATACGGCGGTTTACGGACTAAGCTATGAAAACCGGGAAATCCGGCAGCCCCTGTATCATCAGATGAAACCGGATGCAGATGCCGCCTGCCATATTTTATTGGCCCACGGAGGGGACAGTACCCATATTCCGCTGACACCCCAAACCGGAAAAGACTTTTCCTATGTGGCGTTGGGCCATATCCACAAACCGGGTGTCCTGAAACCCCATCAGATGATCTATGCAGGCGCCCTGGAACCTTTGGACCGCAATGATACGGGAGCCCATGGATTTGTCTATGGAATTGCCGAGGGCGGTCAAATACGGACAACGTTCGTTCCCTTTGCCTGCCGGTCATATCTTGACCTGGAGATTCCCATGACAGATAAGACTGTCCAGAAAGAGCTGGAACATCAAATCAGGGAACAGATTTTACGGCAGGGAGCCGGCCATTTATACCGCATCCGCCTTACGGGCGTTCGAAATCCGGAATGCATCATTGACAGCGATGCGCTTCGCCGCTGTGGAAATATTACGGAAGTTCTGGATGAAACCCGGCCTTATTATGATCTGGAACGCCTGAAATATCAGGAGGAGGGAACTCTCATCGGAGAATATATTCGATGCCTGGAGGGCACAAAAGGGGCGGTCGGTGAAAAAGCCCTGTATTACGGGCTGGCCGCACTTCTGGAAAGCCGGGAATGAACGGCATCAGATGAATGAGATAAATGTGGTCCAGGAGAATGTCGGACATGATCAGGAGAAAAATCATATGAATGCGGGCCAGAGGAATGTTGAAAATGATCAGGTGAAATGGATGAGGGAAGCAGGGGCATGAAGATCAAACGGATTCAGATACGGCAATTTGGAAAACTAAATAACTGGGATGCCAAATTGGGGGAGGGGCTTACCATTATCTACGGGCCCAACGAAAGCGGAAAATCAACCCTTCATAGTTTTATCCGCGGGATGATCTTTGGCGTACCCCGTTATCGGGGGCGGGCGGCAAAGACCGATCCGTACACGCGCTATGAACCATGGGAGAGTCCCTTTTCTTATGGAGGAAGCATGACCATGGAGGTGGGAGAAAAAGAATTTCTTCTTACCCGCAGCTTCTATAAGAATGATCTGCGGGCGGCTTTATCCTGTATAACGGATGGAGAGGAATTGTCCGTGGCGGATGGTGACCTGAATATGCTGCTTGGTAATATCGGCGAGAGTATCTATGATAATACCGTTTCCATAGGGCAGCTGGGCAGCAGTACGGACGAAGGGCTGGCGCAGCAGCTGCAGCGCTACATGGCGAATCTGGAGGACAGCGGAAGTGGAACGGTAGACATCACCAAAGCCAAAGAGAATCTGAGAAAGAAACGAAAAGACTGGGAAGCGAAAGAAAGAGAAAGTCTTGCAAAGGAAGAGGAACAGCGGCAGATTCTCAAACGGCAGTGCCAGTATGTGGAGCAGGAAAGGGAAAAGCTGGAAGCAGAATTAAAGAAGGTCGGTCAGGATTGCGAAAATCTGGAAATGGAACGCAATCCCCATAGTTTGGTGACGGGCATTTTAGCGGTATTGGGCTTTTTAGCTCTATTTGCGGCCCCGGCTTTTTCGCCGTTTGGGCGTGCCATATCATGGACCATTGGCATAGTGCTCTGGGCCATCCTGATTCTGGCGGCCATTTGGTATTACAGGAAGGGACAGACCCATACTGCCCATGGGCCGGCATTGAAAGGAAAGCAGGAACTTTTGCTGTCCCAGCTTCAGGAGAAGGAGACAGAAGTCTCCAATTTGAAAGAGAATCTGGAAGAGGCTGTCTTTTTATCCGGGGAGACAGAAGCCTGCCGTGTGGAAATAGAGAGTCTGAACCTGGCTTTGCATACGCTGGATGAATTGGCCGGACAAATGAAACTTCGTATCGGTGAACGCTTAAAACATCGTACCGGAGAAGTACTCAGTGAAATTACCGGGGGAAAATATAGTCAGTTGTCTATGGATGAGGACATGAAAATCCATATTCGAAAGGATAACCGGCAGATTCCGCTGTATCAGCTGAGCCGGGGAACTATCGAACAGGTCTATTTTTCTTTGCGCATTGCCGCCAGCGAAATTCTCTGCGAAGAACCGATGCCGCTTTTACTTGACGATGTGTTTGCCATGTATGACGAGGAGCGGCTGGGGCAAACGCTGGCCTGGCTGGCCAACAGAAAGGGACAGACACTGCTTTTTACCTGTCATCGAAGAGAAGCGCAATTGGCAGAGAAGCTGGGATTGCCCTTTCATCTTCGCACTCTTTAGCCTAAAGATTCTTAAATATTAGGGACCGTCCTGAAAACAGGCAGTCCCTTTATCGTTAAAGTAATAAATCATACAGCCAGTGGGTCACTGCAAAGGTGGGAATGCCAAGAGTATTGGAAAATTCAACTCTGATGGCACCAAAAATTAAAGCAACCAGAAAAGTGCCCATCACCTGGCCGAGGCTTCTGTGGATGGGAAAATGAAGCAATCCAAAGATAACTGCCTGAATCAATATGGCCCAATTGTCTGATGTACTTAAATCCCGCGCCAATCTTAAAATCAATCCTCTGGAAAATAATTCTTCCGAAAATCCTACCAGCAGAAAGGAAAAGGTAAGATATGCGGTCGGCATATGCGGCCGCCATCCTGCTGTAAATAATACAAGGATAAAAACACCTGCGATCAAAAGACCAATGAAAATCTGAAGACCTAATTTTCTTTTGAATAAGCCAATCTCTGTCAGCGTATGTCCGCTGAATTTAACCATAACCAATGCCACTGCGATGAGTAACAGGTAAACACTGCATTGTAATACCTGCTTCTGGATATTGGTTAAATTCAGGTGCTCATAAGCACTTACGGTAAGCAGCGTTATAATAAATTCACAAAACAGAGAAATCATAAGCGCAGTAAGGATTCTTCTCTTATCCGCGGTTGTTTTCATACGTACCTCCGAATCCATCGTTGTTATCATACCGGCTGATGATTTTTATGCTTTGTTACAACCTTTTGGATTCGTTCAACCGGATTTAACAGGGCGCTGATGGAATCGTCGTGGTTCAGCGTATCGATGATCAATGCAATATATTTACTCATATCGCAGCTGATATAGTAGGGGCGCTTTAACAGCTCCGGCGACTGATATACCAGATTGGTGGTGAGAATACGGTCAAAAACACCTTCCTCATAGGCACGGTCGAATCCCTCCAAACCGTTGGTAAACAGACCGAAGGTAGAACACATGAAAATCTTAGCGGCGCCTCTGGCTTTCAGAAGTTGGGCCACTTCCAGCATACTGTCACCGGAGGAAATCATATCATCAATGATAATCATATCCTTTCCGCTGACATCCGCGCCCAGAAATTCGTGGGCAACAATGGGATTACGGCCATTTACGATCGTAGAATAGTCTCTGCGTTTATAGAACATACCCATATCAATGCCCAGATTGTTGGCCAGATAAACGGCCCGGTTCATACCGCCTTCATCGGGGCTGATGACCATCAGATGTTCCTTGTCTATCTGAATCTGCGGCTGATTTCTCAGCAGGTTTTTAATAAACTGATATGCCGGACGAACCGTTTCGAATCCATGAAGCGGAATTGCATTCTGGATACGGGGATCGTGGGCATCGAAGGTGATGATGTTTTCCACGCCCATATCGACCAATTCCTGAAGGGCGATGGCGCAGTCCAGAGATTCTCTGCCGTTGCGGCGATGCTGACGGCTTTCATAGAGAAATGGCATGATTACATTAATGCGGCGTGCTTTTCCGCCAATGGCAGCGATGACACGTTTTAAGTTCTGATAATGGTCATCTGGAGACATATGATTAATCTCACCGCACAGAGAGTAGGTAAGACTGTGATTTAAAACATCTACAAGAATATAGATATCATCACCACGGACAGATTCTTTCAGGATAGATTTCCCTTCACCGGAACCAAAGCGGGGCAAATCGGATTCGATCAGATAGGTATCTCTTTCGTAACCATCCAGAGCAAGATGATTGTGATGAGCCGATTTGCTTCCATGGCGCCATTTGACCAGATATTTATCCACCTTTGCGCCCAATTGGGCACAGCTGCAAGGGCAGATTAAACCAAGACGGCCAACAGGAAGCTGTTCCAGTTCTTTTCTTTTCTTCTGTTCCATCGTTTAGTTTCCTCCTGCTATTTTATTTTGTATACGAATATCATTTCCAATTAATTTAATCATAGTATAGTTGCTGGAGACACGGGAAAAAACCCGTTCCGAATAGATGTCCATAAAATCTGCCAAAGACAGATTGGTAGAGATAATTGTGGATTTTTTTCGCAGAATCCGTTCATTAATGCAGAAAAAGAATTCCGAAACCGTGAAACTGTTGGTCAGTTCTGTGCCCAGGTCATCCACAATCAGAAGATCACAATTTAAGATATATTCATTTTTTCCCCGGGCTTTTTCAGAGTCCGAAAATTTCTTTTCGGCAAAAGCATCGAATAAATCGAAAGCAGAGTAATAAATAACACTGTGGGTTGAGTCCAGAAGTTCCCTTGCGATGCAGCAGGAAAGAAAGGTTTTCCCTACCCCGGTGTCGCCATAGATCAACAGATTGTCAAAGGAATGATCGAAATCACGCACAAAAGCCTGTGCTTTTGCCAATCCATCCGCTGCCATCTGGCGCGCCGATAATCCGGTGGATTCATTAATAATCCGGTCAGAATAACAATCCAGAGAAAAATGAGAAAATCCTGCCATGTCCAGTAATTCCCTGATATTGGACTGGGTATACAATTGTTCACTGATAGCCTTTTTAAAACAGATACATTTTTCGTTATTGACATATCCGGTATCATGGCAATATGGACAAGTATAATGCATCGACAGGTAATCCTCAGGAAAGCCGTGTTTTTTCAGCAGCACTTTCCGTTCCTCTGATAATTGGCGGATATAGGCGGGCAAATCAAAATCAGAACCCTTCTCTTCGCCCAGAAGCAGACGAGCCTTTTTCATACTGGCAGAGGAAATCTCATGATCAATCTCCATCAGACGGGGAATCTGCTGACGGGCGTTGGCTTCCCTGACATTCAGATCGTGACGGTTGGCCAGTTGAAGCTGTTGATAATAACGCATCAGAGCGTCGTATTGACTGTTTCCCAGCGCCATGACGGTCTCCTTTCTTCCTTTTCCTCAGTTGTTATTGCCATTACTGTTACAGAAATATCAATTGCCGTCCTGATTATTACTGTTACAGAAATATCAATCGCTGTCCTGATCATTTCTGTTGTTGTCCCGGCAGCTGCCGTTACTGTTTCAGTAATTGGCTTTCTAACTCCTGGTAATTATAGTTTCTCTGCTGAAAATTATTGAACCTGTTGCCGCGGTTTCCATTGGCGGCGGCAGTGTTGTTTCTGCGGGGCTTCTGTTCGCCGCGCTCAGTCTGTAATTGTCTGTGCAGGGTATCCAGTGCCTGGATATCGGACAGATGGCGGACCCCCCGTTCTTTCCAGCCGGATAAAATTTTATCTGCATAGCGGAAATTGGATTTGCCGGTGGCGGCTACGGTACGGGTACAGGCCTCCGTGAGAATTTCCATGGAAAAGCCATAGTCTTTGATCCAGTGATCAATCATCTGCACCTCCGCGGCCACAGGATTACGGTTGGTAATGCCAAAGGCTTTCAAAATGGTGAAATAATTCCGGTGATAGGTAGTGGTGCTTTGTTTGGCAGCCGTTACCGTATCGATACCTTCCTCATGCCAGGAAAATGCCACCTTTTTTATGTAATGCATATCACTGCTGCCTTTGGATACACAATATTCGATCAGATAATCCATCAAATCTGCAGAAAAATGAAGTTCCTCGTAGATATAAAGAAGATCATCCACAGCCGTCCTGCTGAGGGTTTTACCCATATATTGCTCCGCCACGAACAGTATCTGACGGACCTCTTCTTTTTCTCTGAGCTCCTTCAGACGATCGGCACTGAGATGATTCGCCGCGGCAGAAGCGGCCTTTGGGGCAGCTTTTGGCCGGGAAGGAGCCTTTTTGGAAGCGCCGGAAGACTCTTTGGACAAGGACAGGGAGGTGTCCTTTGCCGTACTTTCCTTCGGCCGCTCCGGAAGCATGGGCTCCAGAAAGTCGATGGAAGTCTGGCTGTTAGTACCGGATAAAACCACCAGTTTTTTGGATTCCCAGTAACGCAGAGCCCGCAAAATATCCGTTTCCGTACAATCAAAGACGTCTGCCGCAAAAGTCAGATCAAGATTCTGCTGACCACCCTGCAGGCAACGCAGTAAGTAAAGATAGATTTTTACATATTCCCCGTTGGAGGCGGGGAGGTAATGATCAATAAAAACATTGGAAATGACCGTTATTTTGCTGGCACTTCCATTATGTAGAGATAACTGCATAAAAACACCTGCCTGATCGTCTTTTGTTCAATAGTTACCGTTTCTTTTCTTATGCGTTCACATTATAACATGATTTTCAGTGAAAGCAAACTTGTTTTTTGTCCGGGGAAAACGGCGGGTTTTAAACAAGAAAAATGTGGAAAATGTGGATATTGTGGAGAAAAAAAGCGGGTTTGTCATTATCTGCAACCTTTCGCTGTCGAAATATAGTGGATTTATCGGGCTTTGGTCGAAATGTGGATAATACCTTATGTAAACGTGGTTATTCACAAAAAAATCCACACGCTCACGACACAAAAATGTGTATAAACGTGTGGATAATGTGGATAACTATTTGCAACCCGCGTAAATAAAGGCTTTGCAGGATGTGCATAAAATTTTTTACATTGTTCCATGAAGCCGTTTATTTTCCGAGCAGGTTGTCTCCGATTTTATAGACATCTCCGGCGCCCATCGTTATCAATAAATCGCCATGGACACAATTGTTTAATAAGAAATTTTCAATCTCATCAAAAGACGGGAAATATTCACAAGGGGTTCCCTTTTCGGCAATCAGTTTCTGTAAATCGGCGGAGGAAATACCAATGGTATTTTTCTCGCGGGCCGCATAAATGTCAGCCAGTATCACATGGTCAGCCAGTGTCAGTGCATCGGCAAATTCCGAAAGCAGCGCTTTGGTACGGCTGTATGTATGAGGCTGGAATACACACCAGGTTTTATTATGCGGATATTTTTTCGCTGAGTTTAGGGTAGCGCCGATTTCCGTGGGATGATGTGCATAATCATCGATAATGGTTACGCCGCCGACGGTTCCTTTGTATTGGAAACGACGGTCTGTGCCTGTGAAGGCAGCCAGGCCCTTTTGAATGCATTCCGTATCCATGTCCAGTTTGATGCCCAGGGCAATGACGGAAAGAGCATTAGATACGTTATGGATGCCCGGAACCTTCAGGGTAAATTGGCCGATTGGCGTGCCATTTCTCAAACAGACAAAGGAAGGATGTCCCAGGGCATCATAGGTAATGTCGGAGGCTGTGTATTCGGCCGCCTGTTCTAACCCATAGGTGATCACTTCACAGGGAAGATCACGGATAATATCCTCGTAATGAGGGGTATCGCTGTTGATAATCAAGGTACCATCTGCCGGAAGCTTTTCGGCAAACAGCCGGAAGGAATGGCGAATGTCGTCAATATCTTTAAAAAAGTCCAGATGATCGGCATCCATATTTAAGATTATACTGATCTTCGGGAAAAAGCTTAAAAAACTGTTGGTGTATTCGCAGGCCTCTGTGATAAAGGTACCGGATTTGCCCACCCGGAGATTGCCGCCGATGGCAGGCAGAATTCCACCCACCGTAATAGTGGGGTCAAAGCCGCCCTCCATAAGGATATGGGAGGCCATGGATGTGGTTGTGGTTTTGCCGTGGG
>CAYRTA010000044.1:0-15376 GCA_964427045.1 uncultured Hoministercoradaptatus sp.
AGGGCGACGTCTTAACCGCTTGACCAACGAACCTTGCCTGATTATAATAATACACCTTTAGAAAAAATGCAAGTACTTTTTTTATTTTTTTCATCTTTTTAGAGACAACAATTTTGGGGTATGTTAAAATCAAATCAGGAACAAGAATAACTGTCCACCCTTTTCCTTTATACAGGAAAAAGAAAGGAGCACACTATGAAGCAAACGCTTTTTAAACCCCTGCTTTTCCTTGGAAGTCTGCTATTACTGTCCGGCTGCGGCAAATCCGTCTCCACCGATACCGCAGACTCTTCCGCTTCCTATAATTCTTCCACCACTACAGAATCCGCCTCCGGAGACTACGGATGGTCAGCAGATCCAGAAGAGATCGCTTCGGAAACGGAAGCCGGTGAGGGCGAAACCCAAACTGCCGATTTGAGTATTTCCGATGAGTCCATGAAGGACCAGGCCAGCCGGAAATTGATTAAAACCGTCTCCCTGTCTATGGAAACCCAGGCTTTTGACGAAATGAAAAACCAGCTGGAGGAAACCATTGCTTCTTATGGCGGATATATAGAGTCATCTGACTATTACATTCCTACCGGAGTTTACTCCCAGAACCGCAGCTATTATGTGACCGTCCGCATACCATCGGAACAATTGGATGCATTTACCGCCACCGTGGGTGATCTGGGAACCATCACCAATAAATCCGAATATGTGGAAGATGTTACCCTGGATTATGTCGATAAGGAAGCCTACCTGGAGTCTATACAGGCAGAATATGACCGGGTACTGGAACTGCTTGAGGAAGCCGCAGATCTGGATCAGATCCTGGCATTGGAATCCAAGCTTTCCGATCTTCGCTATGAAATTAACAGTTACGAATCCCGGCTTCGCACCTACGACAATCTGATTGACTATAGCACCGTCCATATTTCGATATCAGAAGTTGAACACGTAACTGATGTACAGCCTACGGCAGGCAGCCGTATTCGCAGCGGATTCCGGGATAGTCTCCTTTCGATCCGCGACTTCTTCGTCAATCTGGCCGTCTTTCTTTTAGCGAACCTTCCGGTTCTTTTGTTACTTGCGGTTTTCGTCGTCCTGATTGTGATAATCATAAAGAAAGTTCTGAAAAAGATAAAAAACAAAGATCCGAAAAACAAGGCAGTGAAAGACCAGGCAGCCAAAGAGCAAACGGTGAAAGACAAAACAACGAAAGACAAAGATCCGGACGATACCAAAAACAAAAAAGAATCCGTATAGGATAACTCATTTGAAATTGGAACCAACTGTAAAGCTGCATTATGATGTGATGACGAGACAGGTCCCGGCAATGCTGCCGGGACCTTGTCTATGTTTTCCTTACTGCCGCTTGTCTATATTTTCCTCGGTTTATTTTCTCTTGCGGCGGTGTTTCTCTCTGATTTTACGGGTTCTTCGAATCAGTTCCGGATAGGCATTCAGATAGCGGCGGCCGTTGGGACGCAGTGTTTTATGGATACTCTGAAAATGTTCCAGATAGGCATCGTATTTTGCCAGAATAAGCTCCCTGCGTTCCTTAAATCGCTGATCTGACTCTTCCAGGGACAAAAGAGCTTCCTGAAATGCTCTGCGGCGCTTCTCCATGGATTCTTTGAAGCGTTCCGGAGAAGGCCCCGGCCAACGCATTTCTGCCCTCTCCCTCATATCCTCCGCCAGTTCATAAATTCTGCTGTCTTTCAAATGCTCATGGAATTCCTCCCAGACTTCATCCATATTCTGAATCTTATGTACCAAATCGAAGGCGGCGGCTGCCGAGAACGCGAAATCCACGGCATAACACACCAGCCACACATCAATCAGTATTACCCCGGTCTGACGCGGTATCTCATCCAAAATACTTGCAACAAAGGGCTGAAGGATATAAAATAGAGCCAGTGTAAAAAAGCCCCAGGCAACAGAACTGCCCAGGCAGATTTTTCCCTGGATATTAAACTTTTTATTGCTGTAATCCCACCAGTTAGCGTGAAAAATGGTTTCCATCAAAACACCGGTCACATATTCCAGCAAAGTAGCTACCACAACTCCGCCAAAGTATAATTCGATGACCCGGCCAGTCAGCGGACGCAAAATCACATATACCATGACGGCGCCGACGCCGTAGATCGTCACAAAGGGGCCTGCAATAAAACCACGATTTACCCACTTTTTATTTTTAACGGATACATAGGAACTTTCCCATATCCAGCCCAGAAAGCTATAGATGATAAACCATCCGAGAATATGATAAAGGTCCACACCAAGAATTTCGAAACTCAATAACATTCGCTCCTCTCTTTGTTCATCCTTTGTATCAGGAATAACCGTAAGCTTAGTATTTCCCGATGCGATAAATAATATATCCTAGAGTATAACGCAAGTTACAGTAAAAATCACCCTTTTTTTCAGAAAGGATCTTCTTATGAAAATACTCACATCACCTATTTCGATTACGGAAGACGATCTGTTGTGGGATGCGCCTACGCCCAAAGATTGTCTTTTCTTCGACATCGAAACCACCGGCCTGTCCTGGCGGCGTTCCCATCTGTATTTATTGGGGGCCATTTTTTATGAAGATTCCGGATGGATCCTTCGCCAGTGGTTCTGCCAGAAGCCAGGAGAAGAAGCGGCCGTTCTGAAAGATTTCGCGGCCTTATTAAATACCCGCCGTTCCCTCGTCCACTTTAACGGAAGTACTTTCGACGTTCCCTATCTCATGCATAAATACACCCTCTGCCAGCAGGAACAAAACTGGGAACACCTTGCGCAAATCGATCTCTACCGCCGTTTTCTGCCTTATAAAAAGCTTTTGGGTATGGAGCATATGCGGCAAAAAGATCTGGAAGCGCGCATAGGTCTGAAGCGGGAGGACCGTTTCAGCGGCAAGGAATTAATCCCGCTCTATCAGCAATATCTAACTTCCGCCGACGAATCACTACTTCACTTATTGCTTCTTCACAACAAAGAAGATTTGGAAGGCATGGTCCGGCTGCTGCCGCTGCTGGCCATCCCCCATCTGTTTGACGGGTCCCTCCTGGATGGCACGATTAAGGCCCATGGGACGGACGACACCCTCAAGCTGCAGGCAGGCTTTCTGCGGCCTTTTCCCCTTGCTCTGACGCTGCCCGCCGGTCACTATACCCTGGAGACGACGCCAAAAGACTGTAGGATTACGGTCCCGATCCGCAAAGCCACTTTGAAATTGTACTATCCCAATTATAAGGATTACTACTATTTACCTTTGGAAGATGAGGCCCTTCATAAAAGCGTCGCCATCTATGTGGATAAGGAACACCGGGTCCGGGCCAAAGCCGACACCTGCTATAAAAAGGTGACCGGCCGTTTTCTCCCCCAATACGAAACCCTCTGTACACCGGTTTTCCGGGAAGACTGGAAGGATCCGCAAAGCTGGTTTCTCTATGATGAAAACTTTGTGGAAACACCGGATTTGCCTGCCAGATATATGCTGCAATTACTGGCAAATGCCATGAAATGGAACAGGCGGGAAAATTGAACAAATTTTCCCGCCTGCTCGCTATTCTTTATCTTTTACTATCTTTCATACGTAAGTCCAAAATTCAGTTCATAGTAGCTGCCTGCACGATCCCGGTATGCGTATGCCTTTCCGTTTTCGTCTTTCATGGCATCTGGCATGTACTGGTCTTTATCATAGCCCGGCACATCGTTGGGGCTGATACACTTGCCATCTGCATCCACAGCCAGCACTTCGTCCCCCTTCGGCAGCGTAATCGGCAGTTTTCCGGTGGGCGTAACTTTACCGAAAATCACATCCAGCGTTGCTGATGGATACGTATCAAAACCGGCCAGCAATGCATCACAATAGGGTTCCAGATTTCCCAGTTCCCATGCCAGTGTGATATTCACATTGGCAATCACTTTACCCTGGTTTGCATGAACGGCTTTTGCAATCTCTGGGATACGTCCGGCGCCTGCCAGCGTAGTCTCCGCATGCATCTCTGGCATTGGTTTTCCATTTTCGTCCACATTATGAACCATTTTATTTTCGCAGATATCCAGTTCCAGATATCCCTTTGTAGCACTGAAATACTCACCGGACGACGGTGTGATCATCAAAAGCGCATATTCGGCTTCTCCCGGTTCCTCAACCAGGGTTACCGTATCTGCCAACTGTCTGCGCAAGGCCTCGGTAGCTGCTTTTCCCTGCTCTGGATTTTTATGAAAACATTCTGCGTAAACCTTTTTGCCGCTTTTACTAAGGGGCAGCGTTCCCCCTTCATTCTTCAAGAGAACCACGGATTTCTGATGTACTTCCATGGCGTGTTTCCAATCCTCCGGGTTGGAAATTACCTTAGCGGCTTCCTTCGGATCACGGTAAGGATTCTCAAACATACCCTGCCGGAACAATTCCGTTAAGGTGCGGGTTACCGCGCGGTTTAACGATTCATCCGTCAATACCAAATCTTCCTTCTGAAATCCTTCCGGAACAGGATGGGTCTCATAATAATCATTCCGGGAACGCTCATAAGCTTCTTTTCCATAGGCATTATCAAACAAACCGCTGATCAGGTCAACGCCTGACTGGGTAACTGCAAAACCAATCCGCTCCGGATGATCCAGCATTTCAACGCCCCAGCACATATTATGAACAATACCGGTATCCGAATTAATATATCCCTGAAAGCCCATATGGTTACGCAAAACATGATCAATAAATTCCTTGTTATAAGCAAAACCGTACGGATGGAATGGGATAGGATTTCCCTGCAAATCTTCCTGCACCGCGCTCTTTTCCTTGGATGGTTTGGAATAATACGGCATAATAGAAGCAGCATGATATTTGATTGCAGGTTCAAACGTAGGCAGATGATACTTTTTCAGACTGCCCGGCGTCGCATATACATTCCACTGACCGGCCGCATAATGGGGGTCAAAGCCATTCTCTCTCGGACCGCCGCCCGGGAAATGTTTTACCGTCATGGACACACCGTCCGGTGTTACGCCATCCTCGCTTCCCTGAATACCCGGAATCAACCGTTCAAAAATATCCCGAACCAACTGGGGGTTTTCTCCGAAGGTACCGTAACTTCTCTGCCAGCGGGGATCTGTCATGACGTCAGCCATATACATATATCCCTTCTTCATACCTGTCGCATTCCATTCCCGGCGAACGCAATCGGCAAACTCATCGATCAAATCCAGATTATCTCCCAGCACAGCCGCCGCAATGCCCAGGGTTCCCGGCCAGGCGGCAAAGATACCTGCGGCATCGTTCATTCCAAAAACGATTTCTCCATTTTCATTTCTGGAATTGGAAACTACCTGCACAGGAACGAAATGCGTACACTCCTCCGCCACTGCCTGGAGCTGGTTCAGCCAGTCCGTCAGCTGCTCTGGTGTGGGGTTCGCGCGCAAAATCAAGTGTCTGGCAAACCAATTCTGAATCAAATCTGTCGTGCCGGGCAAATGCTGTTCCCCGAAAATCGTCCTCCCCTGAAATTCTCCGTCGTCCAAAAGACCGGATTCATCCAGCTTATCCAAATCCTTCTGGTCAAGCCCCATACGCCAGTCAGAAATAAAAAGCTGCGCGATCTTTTCATCCGTCGTCAAAGTCTCCACATATGCCTTTGCACGTTCCTCCGGCGATAAACGCCAGTCATCAAAGATTTTAAACTCTCCACTGCCATCCAAATCTTTGAAATACAAACCATCCTTTTCGATTACCTTACGGGAAACCGTACCAATGGATGGCCCGTTCGCATTCTCATAATAGCGAACATGTTCTGATGCTTTTTTTGCCATAATGACCTCCCTAATACATTATTTTATATATAACAGCCTTGTGAACCATTCTTATCATATAGAAACCGATGCTTTCTATATGATAAGAAAAGAGGACCGTACTTCCGATCCTCTTTCATATAGCAACACAAATACCTTCGTTTGTTTATTCCTCAGCGGGCGCTTCCGCAACAGCCTCCTGAGCAGGCTCCAGCACCTTCATACTCAGGCTGATTTTCTTATCTTCGCCGTTGAAATCCACAACTTTAGCGGTAATAACCTGTCCTACGCTCAGTACATCTGCAGGTTTTTCCACATGTGTTCTGGAAATCTGGGAAACATGAAGCAGGGCATCCACACCCGGCTCTAATTCAACGAATGCGCCAAAATCGGTCATACGTGCGATGGTACCTTCTACCACATTGCCCGCCGCATATTTCTCTGCTGCTGTCAGCCATGGATTCTGATCTTCAAACTTCAGGCTCAGAGCAATCTTCTCGCCCTTGATATCCTTAATCAATACTTTCAGCGGCTCGCCAACTTTGAAAATCTTCTTTGGATTCTCAACACGGCCCCAGGACATCTCTGAAATATGAAGCAGTCCGTCTGCGCCGCCCAGATCAATAAACGCGCCAAAATCAGTAACGTTCTTTACAACACCCTCAACGGTATCGCCAACGTTAATCCGTTCAAACAATGCTCTCTGCTGCTCCGCTTTCGCTGCCACCAGAAGCTGTTTTCTGTCACCGATAATTCTTCTTCTTCTCGGATTGAACTCTGTAATCACAAATTCAATCTCCTGATCCGCATATTTATTCAGATCCTTCTCATAAATATCGGAAACCAGACTTGCCGGAATAAATACGCGGGCCTCTTCTACTACAACGCTTAATCCGCCATTCAATACCTGAGACACTTTTGCTTTCAAAACTTCTTTATTTTCAAAAGCCTCTTCCAGTCTCTTATTACCTTTTTCTGCAGCCAGTCTCTTATAGGTCAGCAGAACCTGTCCCTCTCCGTCGTTGACTTTCAGGACCTTTACTTCCATCTTATCTCCCGGTTTTACCACGCTGGTAAGATCCAGAGAAGCGTCATTGCTATACTCATTCTTTGTAAGAATACCGTCTGCCTTATATCCAATATTTAAAATGATCTCATCAGCTTTGACGTCAATGACTGTACCTTCAACAACCTCCCCATTTCTGATCGTTTTTAATGATTCTTCCAGCATTTGTTCAAAACTCAACTCTGACATATCTTTGAACCTCCTCAATTATATTCTTTGGGGTGGAAGCCCCCGCTGTGATACCAACGCAACCAATACAATGAAAAGGTATCGTATCTAAATCAACAAGAGTCTGTATATAATAAGTATTGCTACATTCTTTTAAACATATCTCGTACAATTTCTGTGTATTGGAACTTTTCTTGCCACCTATCACAATCATGGTGTCCGCTTCGCAGGCAAGCCGCTGTGCCTCCAGCTGTCTTTCCTCGGTTGCACTGCAAATCGTATTTAAAACAATTCTATCATACCTCTTTTTATCCAGAATTTCAACTAATTCTTGAAATTTGTTGTAATTAAATGTCGTCTGTGAGACGATACACAGCCTGGTGTGGGGTTCAAAGGTGAGGCTGTCCGCCTGTTCGGGGGTGGATATGACCACCGCCGGTCCATGACACCAGCCTTTGATTCCTTCTACTTCCGGGTGGTGATCATTTCCGATAATGATGATCCTCCTGCCATCCAGACTTTCCTTCTCTACAATCCGGTGTATTTTTCGCACGAAAGGACAAGTCGCGTCCACACAGGCCAATCCTTTCTCCTGAATCAGATCATAAACCTCTCTGGATACCCCGTGGGACCGGATCACCACTGTGCCCCCGGTCAGGGTCTCAAGTTCTTCTCTGGAATTCAGCACTTTCACACCGCGGGATTCCAAATCGGAGACAACTTCCTCATTGTGTATGATCGGTCCGTACGTATAGACATTTTCCCGTCCCAGTTCTACCTGCTCATATACCTTTTCCACAGCCCGCTTTACGCCAAAACAAAATCCGGCCGTCTTTGCTACTTTTACTGTTCTTTCTTCCATAAGCCTATTACCTTTTGACAAACTTCCTCGATAGTAAGATCGGAAGCGTCAAGAAAAACCGCATCCTCAGCCTTTCGAAGGGGGGAGATATCCCGGTTCATATCCCGTTCATCCCGCATGCGGATATCTTCCCGGATATCCTGCATATCCGCCTGTACGTCCTTATTTTGCAGTTCCAGAAAACGCCTTTTGGCCCGCTCTTCTACGCTGGCGGTCAGATAAATTTTAAGGGCCGCATCCGGCAGCACCTGGGTACCGATATCACGGCCGTCCATAACCACGTCGGACTGAACCGCAAGCTGCCGCTGCAATGCCACCAGCTTTTTGCGGACCTTCTCGTAAACGGAAATCCGGGAAGCCATATTGCCGACTTCCTCCCGGCGAATCTCACCGCTGACATTTTCACCATTTAGCCAAACCTGCTGTTTGCCGGCCTCATAGGTAATGGCAATGGAAATCTCATCGCAGGCCGCTTCCACATCCGCTTTCTTTTGATAATCGATGCCTTTCCTTAATACATATAACGCCATGGTGCGGTACATCGCACCTGTATCTACATAAATAAACGACAACTCTTTGGCCACGCGCTGGGCAATCGTACTTTTTCCTGCTCCGGCAGGTCCATCTATGGCAATTGCGCTCATTTCCTTTGCTCCTCCTTATTTCCAGAACACATGGCCTGCGCCGCCGCATAAGCCGTAGACCATGCAATCTGCAGATTATAACCGCCGGTCAGCGCATCCAGATCCAGCAGCTCACCTGCCAGATAAAGTCCTTTGATTTTCTTTGATTCCATAGTTTTTGGATCGACTTCCTTTACGCTGACGCCGCCTTTGGTGATAATGGCCTCGCCAAATCCCCGCATACCGGTCACCGTCAGAGGAAAGCTTTTGATCTTTTCGATAAATGCCTGCCGTTCTCCGCAGGTGATTTCATTTACCTTTTTCTGGGGATTTACGCCGCCGATTTCCAGCATGACCGGAACCAGCCGGGCCGGAAACAGCGAAGGAATGGCATTTTTAAACTGCTTATTCCGGGCCGCCTCAAATTCCCGCAAAAGTCTGGCATCCAGCTGCTCCACAGAAAGAGCGGGCTTTAAATCAATGCTGCCGGTAAGATAGGTTCTTTTCAAGGCCGTTCCGATTTTCGCGCTGGCCGACAGAACCAGCGGTCCGGTAATCCCAAAATGGGTAAACATCAGCTCGCCAAATTCCTCAAACAGACATTTTTTTCCATCATAAATGGACAACGTCACATTTTTAAGTGAAAGCCCCTGCAATTTGGGGATATAGGTCTCTGCCGTTACCAACGGCACCAAAGACGGCATAAGTTCCGTCACGGTATGCCCTAATTCCTTTACCATGCGGTATCCATCCCCGCTGGCGCCGGTACTGGGATAAGACAGGCCGCCGGTTGCCAGCAGAACCCGGTTTGCCAGCACCTGCGCGCCGGATTCCAGTTCGATGCCCTTTATGCAGAGACCGCCCTGCGGCAGCGTGCCGGTAAGCAGACGCTTCACTTTACTTTTCAGATGAATTACGACGCCAGCTTCCTTCATACGCCTTTCCATGGCCAAAATCAAATCCGAAGAATGATCGGAAGCCGGAAACATGCGCCCGCCCCGTTCCATCTTGGTTTTGACCCCCAGGGACTCAAAAAAATCGATGACATCGTAATTGGTATATTGATATACCGAACTATATAAAAACCGCGGATTAGTCACAAAGGAATCAAATAATTCCTCCGCAGCGCAGGCATTGGTGAAATTACACCGGCCTTTACCCGTTATAAATAGTTTCTTTCCCAATTTTTCATTTTGTTCATACAGATGTACTTCCATTCCGGCCGCCGCCCCATGGACAGCTGCCATCATACCGGCGGCTCCGCCGCCGACAATTACCAATCTATTCATGTTTCTCCTCACCCATCAGGCCGTCGCCGGCGCGGGAACGCATAGGAAATGTGGTATCAATATGATTAATTTCGTCGCTGCTGTAGACCTGGTATTCATCCCAGATTTTTTCCATATCCTGCAGCGTGCGGACTACTTTCTTCTGATGTTTCATACAAAGCGCCACCACCAGCGCATTGACCACGCTCAAAGGCGCCACCAGCGAATCCACAATAGAGGCCATGTCACTTTTGGCAATCAGATTGCAGGAAGAATACAGGCAAATCGGCGAATGCACACTGTCCGTCAGTGTAATGACCTTGGCCTGCCGGTTGTTGGCAAATTCAATGGCCTTTAAGGTTCTCATGGAATAACGCGGAAAGCTGATGCCAATGATCACATCCTCCTTACCGATACGGATCATCTGCTCAAAAATCTCGCTGGCGCTGCTGGTCTGTATCAGCCGTACGTCATCCAGCACCATATTTAAATAGAAGCTCAGAAAACTTGCCAGCGGAGCGCAGCTTCGTATCCCGATCACATAAATCGTCCGGGCGTTTGATAAGGTGTCCACCGCCAGGTCAAAAGCCCCATGATCAATATGCTCCATGGTCCGTTTGATTTTATCAATATCAGACTGAAAAATTTTATTCAGGATCTCCGCCTGAGGCACATTTCCATAGGTCACTTCCATCCTTTGAATAGAGTTCAGCTTATTTCGGACCAGTTCTTCCAATGCCCGGTGAAACTCCGGATAGCCCTGATAACCCAATTGCGTGGCAAACCGCACCGTGGTGGATTCGCTGACCCCCACTTCTTTTCCTAATTTTGCCGCCGTCATAAAAACTGCCTTGTCGTAATTATTCAAGACATAGGCCGCCAATTGTTTCTGTCCTTTACTAAAAGTATGATATGCATTGTTTATTCTGACAATCAGATTATCCGACTGTTCCATCTTTCTCTCCATCCTGCACCTGCCATCATCGTGAGCACCGTATGCATCCATTATAGTGAATACGGCGGCTGTGTTCAACGATTATTTTCTGACGTGTAAATCACTTCACAACCACTTTAGATTATCACATTCCGAACTAATTGGCAAATAAAAAGAAAAAGGCGGGGCTATAGAAAACCGGAATGAAGAAAGGCGGCCCCTAATAGTTCAACCCTTTCCATTCCGGTTTTATCTCGTTTATTTTCGTTTTCTTTTCTTTTTATCGGTACTTATTCGTCCAGTCCGTAGGCAACCAGAGAATCACCTTTGCCAACCGAGAGACCGCCGGTATAATAAAATACCACGCCGTCGCCTTCGGCATAGAAGGTTTCCAGTATATTTCCAAACATATCTTCCAGACGTCCCAGCAGCTGGCCTTTCTTCACACGGTCATTTTCCTTTACCGCCGGATACCAGAGACCCTCCCGTTCGCTTTCCAGGTATATGGTATGCTCATAAATCTTCGGTTCGTAGTCTGGCGCCGGTTCATCGGATTCATACATGCCCAGATGGCGAAGCAGCAGATAAATATTCCTTCTATGGCCTGCGATCCACTCTTCTTTGCAGTATCCGCCATACCCCCGCTCCAGAAGAAGACCCGGAATATCATGGTAAACAGCCGCATAGCTGTATTCTCCGCCTGACGCCCGTGAAGCGATCAGATACGGCACATCCAGGGCTCTGGCCGCCGCCAGGGCTTCTTCGGTTACCTTTTCGGCCTTGGGGAAAAACAGACACGGCGTCAGAGGTTCGTTGACACTTCCCCCATGAAGATCCAGTATAAAATCCACCCTGGGGAACAGTTCTTCCACAAACCAGTTTGCCAGTCTTTCTCCGGTAGTGCCGTCTTTACGGCCGGGATAATCAGAGTTCAGATTAAAGTTATCCTCCGGTAAGGTTCTCCAGTGATGCTTCCAAAAACCGCTGGTATTGACGCAATGCATCAGAATCAGATTTCCTTTCAGCTTCTTCGGATCAATGGCCTTTGCCGCCTGGATTACCGCCGGAGTGCCATTGTACTCTCCCGCGTGAATCTGAGCCGTAACCAGTACTGTTTTTCCCGGCTCCTGTCCGCAAATCAGCGTCGTCGGAATCTCATACGTTTCCATATCCGGTTTCACCATAATCTGACGCTTTTCCCCCTGCATTAATTCCTGCCCGCATATTTTCCACATAGATATTCTCCTTTTTGTGACGACTTTATTTTCTATACAAAATACGAATCGAATTCAGCAGACATAATACGGACACGCCGGTATCGGCAAATACTGCCACCCACATATTCGCAAAGCCAAATAAGCCTGCAATCATAACGATCGCTTTCACCGCCAGGGCAAAATATACATTCTGCCAGGAAATACGGGAGGTTGCACGGGCAATATCAATCGCCTGGGGGATGGCCGCCATCTCAGAGGTCATAAATACAACGTCTGCCGCTTCAATAGCCGCATCGGCTCCGCTTCCCATGGCAGCGCCCACATCCGCACCGGCCAAAACCGGAGCATCATTGATACCATCGCCAACAAACATAACACTTCCATGTTTCTGACGGATCTTCTGCAGCTCATTAAACTTATCTTCCGGAAGCAGTTTCGCATGAACCTCATCGATGCCAGCTTCTTTTGCAATGGCATTCGCGCTATCCTCCGCATCACCGGTCAGCATAGCCGTAACAATACCATATTTCTTCGTTTTGGCAATCGCATCCACCGCATCTGGCTTAATCGTATCGGAAATCACGATATGACCTGCAAAACGTCCGTTTAAAGCGGTCAATACCTCCGTACCAAACTGCTCTTTCTTATAACCTGACAAATCCACGCCGTTTGCTTCCATCAGCTTGCGGTTACCGCAAAGTACCACGCCCTTGCTGATTTCCGCGCGTATACCGTGTCCTGCAATTTCTTCCACTTTGGACGGACGCTCAACATCCAGATTTTTGGCCTTGGCAGCCTCTACAATGCTGTTGCCGATGGGATGGGTGGAAGACAACTCACAGCTTGCACTGATTGCCAGTAATTCATCGGAACTCATGGTTTTATCCGCGCAAACGGCATTCTGAACCACGAAGTTTCCTTTTGTGATGGTACCTGTTTTATCCATAACAACGGCCTTCACATTTTTCAAAGACTCAATGGCCACACCGCCCTTAAAGAGAATATTTTTCTTAGAAGCGGCGCCAATTCCTGAGAAAAATGCCAGCGGTACGGAAAGAACCAGCGCACAGGGACAACTGATTACCAGGAAGGTTAATGCCGTCAAAACAGAGGCTGTTCCCGATGTTCCATGCAGTACGCCTACCGTTCCCGTATAATCCGCATCCACAAAGAAATGCCAGCCAGGAATAATAAACGGCAGTACCACCGCTACCAAAATCGCGAAGATTACAACAAATGGCGTATATACCCGGGCAAAACGGGTAATAAATTTATCAATGTTCGGCTTACTTGCAGCCGCGTTTTCTACGGAATCCAGAATACGGGTAACCATAGATTCTTCCAGCACTTTTTCTACCCGGATTTTAATCTGGCCGGAGGTGTTTACACAACCGGAACTTACCAGATCACCGACACCAGCTTTTACCGGTACCGGTTCACCTGTAATGGCGGAAGTATCCAGACGGGTTTCGCCTTCGATGACCACACCATCCAGCGGTACACGATCGCCAGGACGAACCAATACGATATCGCCGACCACCGCTTCTTCCGCATCCATGACACGAATCTCATCTCCTACTACCAGATTGACAACTTCCGGACGCAGGTCAACCGCATCCATAATCTGGGCACGGCTCTGCTCTGTGGCCCGCTGTTCAAAATATTCCCCAATACGATAAAACAGCATAACGCCCACTGCCTCAGGGAATTCACGAATGGCGAAAGCGCCCAAAGTAGCAATACTCATCAGGAAATTTTCATCAAATATCTGCCCCTTTTTCATATTTCTGGCGGCCGTCAGTAAAACTTTACCACCCAGAATCAAATAGGAAATAATAAACAACGGAAGCAGCCGTACATCGGACTCTTCCAGACCGCAGGCATGAATCATAATAAATCCGATCAGGAATAATACGGCGCCAACGCCGATGGGAATCAACGGTTTGTACTTCTCCGGAATGACAGATTTCTTTTCTTCCTTCTTAGCCTCTTTCTTTATCTCTTCCTTCGGTACTACCGTAATGCCGTCTTCCATGGCATCGATTGCTTTTTGAATGGCCGGAATCAGTACATCGGGGCGGCCCGCGGAAAGACGCATCTGCTTATTTGCATAAGTGATGGATACGTCATCCACACCATCCATGGTCTTAATCTTGCGCTCGATTTTCGCCGCGCAGTTGGCACAATCCAAACCTTCCAACACATAAATTTTCGTCTTGGAAACCGTTGTAGCCGCTTTTCTATTTCTCGGTACTAAAGTGATACCATCTTCAATTGCATCGATGGCTGCCTGCATCTTTTCCATAAGGCCGTCATGATTTGGCGCAGACACGCGCAGCTGCTTTGTGGCATAGGCAACCGACGCATACTCCACTTCTGGCATCTGGCGAATCTTAGCCTCTACCTTTGACGCACAGTTGGCGCAATCCAGGCCTTCCAAAATATAAACACGCTTTTCCATTTTTTCATCCGGCATGACACAATTGCACTTAGCCAATGATTCGCCGCACACATCACAGTACTCTACATGCGGATTGCAAACCTCACAATCGCAATCATCGGGATGGCCTTCTACATGGTGATGCTCCGTAACAAAATGCGTATGGGAGCGGGTTGCCACATCCTGGGGACCATGGTCATGGCCGCAGCCGCAGCCATCCTCGTGATCATGCTCATGATGATGACCATGGTCATGGTCGTGATGGTCATGGTCGTGATGGTCGTGATCGTGACCGCAGCCACAGCTATCCTCGTGATCATGCTCATGGTGATGATGACCATGGTCGTGGTCGTGATGGTCATGATCGTGGTCATGACCGCAGCCGCAGCTATCCTCGTGATCATGGTCATGGTGATGATGACCGTGATCGTGGTCGTGATGATCATGGCCGCAGCCGCAGCTATCCTCGTGGTCATGATCGTGGTCGTGGCCGCAGCCACACTCCTCTTCGTGATCGTGACCATGGTCGTGATCGTGGTCATGATCATGGCCGCAGCCACAGCCGCATTCTTCTACATGGTCGTGATCATGGTGATGTTCATGATTGTGTTCATGCTCATGATTGTGTTCATGCTCATGATCGTGTTCATGTTTATGCATGATAATATCCTCCTTGTATTTATTCTGCTCTTCTGGCTTCCGCTTCTTCGTACGTATAGGCCTCAACCAGCGCTTTCAGTTTCTCAAAGCTGGCCGTTTCATCATACACTTTCATTACAGAATCCAGATCTTCATAATTGTACGCATTCATATAAATACCCGTGGCCAATGCATACTTGTCATTATAATCCTGTTCACTATCCGAAACCCAGAAGCCCTGGGTCAGATTAAATGCTCTGCCGTTATCACGGAAATCTTCTGCATATCCGGTGATTGCATTATACATTGCCGCAAAGGAAGGACCAATGGTGGAACTGAATTTGCCCGTTACATAACACAACGTTCCTTCTGCAAACAAGTCCTGATTCGTCATAC